>NZ_JBFTND010000115.1:0-36637 GCF_056397305.1 Cupriavidus sp. 05N40 | reverse complement strand
GGGTCACCAAGCCCACGCGTCCGCGCGTCTCCACCAGAATGTTCTCGTACGGCATGTGTTCTCCTCTTTGGATATGGATCGGGATGGGGATATATCAGTCGTCCGCGAGACGATACTCGCTCCGGGAATCGCTGGCTATACGGCGCGCGGGCCATGCTGGCACCTGCCGGCCGCTGAGGCACGCTCGCCCGATCGCTTCGAGCGGAGCCGGAAATGGCCAACCCGTTTGCCCCAGATCGTGGCGCCGCCGCCTCAGCGTGGCGCCCGGCAGTATTACGCTACTGGTCGGTTTGCCGGGGGCGCTCGGCGCTTGCCTCGTCGTGCTCATCCGGGCCGTGCGGTGCGCCGAAGTCCGCCTCGCGCCATACCTGGCGGCCCTGGGTTTTCATCCGTGCCACACCATCCCTCACCCGGCCGAAATAATGCTACCATTGCCCGACCGACTGGTCGGTTAATTTTTAATGTGCGGCAGATCCCTCTATATAGAAGAGGAACCGCGGCCGCGTGCCGGGTACCGGGATCCGCGCCATCGGCCCCGATCCGCGATCGCACCGCGGCCAGGACTACCAGCCACCATCAAGGCAGGAGACAAAGATGCCAGATACGCCCCCTCAGGCCAGCCTGACTTCCGGCCCGGTATTGCTAGCCTGGCATGGCCAGGTCGCAGTGATCACCCTCAATCGTCCCGACAAGCTCAATGCCTTCACGCGCGAGATGCATGGCGTGCTCCAGCAGGCGCTCGACCATGTCGAGGCCGGCGGTGCCCGCGCCCTCCTGCTGACGGGGTCCGGCCGCGGCTTCTGCGCCGGGCAGGACCTGGCCGACCTGGACTTCACCCCGGGCGCCATGACTGACCTGGGCGAGTTGATCGATGTCTGGTTCAACCGGCTGATCCGCCGCCTGCATAAGCTGCCCTTGCCGGTGATTGCCGCCGTCAACGGTACCGCCGCCGGCGCCGGCGCCAACCTGGCGCTGGCCTGCGACATGGTGCTGGCGGCGCGCTCGGCCAGTTTTATCCAGGCCTTCGTCAAGATCGGCCTGGTGCCGGATTCCGGCGGCACCTGGCTGCTGCCCAAGCGCATCGGCATGGCGCGCGCCATGGGCCTGGCCATGACCGGCGACAAGCTCAGCGCCGACGAGGCCGAAAAATGGGGCTTGATCTGGGAGGTCATGGACGATCCCTTGCTGCCCGAGCAGGCGCTGGCGCTGGCCACCCACCTGGCGGCGCAACCCACGCGCGCGCTGGCGGCCATCAAGCAGGCCATGCACGCCGGGGCGACGCAGGGGCTCGATGCCCAGCTGGACCTCGAGCGCGACCTGCAGCGCGAGCTCGGCGCCTCGCACGACTACGCGGAAGGCGTGAACGCCTTCCTGGAAAAGCGCGCGCCCCGCTTCAGCGGGCGCTAGCACCACGGCTTTCGTCCCCCGCCCCACCAGGAGACCAGCTTGACCCAGCTTCCCCAGACTCCCCAGGCCCTCGCCGAAGCGGCCGCCGCCAGCATGTACGAAGCCGATGCCTGCAGCCGCTGGCTCGGCATCACCCTCGAAGCCGTGCGCCCCGGCTATGCGCGCCTGTCCATGCCGGTGCGGCAGGAGTTCCTCAACGGCCATGGCATCTGCCACGGCGGCCTGATGTTCACGCTGGCCGACTCGACCTTCGCCTTCGCCTGCAACAGCCACAATATCAATACGGTCGCGGCCGGCTGCAGCATCGAGTTCCTCAAACCCGTGCAGGGCGGCGACCTGCTGACGGCCGAGGCTACCGAGCAGGTCCTGTCCGGGCGGCATGGCATCTACGATATCCGCGTCACCAACCGCGCCGGCGAGACGGTGGCGATGTTCCGCGGCAAATCCGCCCAGATCAAGGGGCACGTGGTCGCCCCGCCCGGGCCCGCGCGGTAAGCTCCCTATCCGTACGCATACCAATCGAACGCATACCAGTCGAACGCAAGCCAGAAACATAAGCCCCGCGCAGGAGACAATATGAGCACGCGCCTCACAGATCTGCCGCTAGAGCCGATCGAGACCGCCAGCCGCGACGCATTGCAGGCCTTGCAGCTTGAACGGCTGAAATGGTCGCTCAACCACGCCTACGGGAATTCGCCGGTCTACCGGCGCAAGTTCGACGAGGCCGGCGTGCATCCGGACCAGTTGCGCACGCTGGCCRACCTTGCCCGCTTTCCGTTCACCTCCAAGCAAGACCTGCGCGACAACTATCCGTTCGGCATGTTCGCCGTGCCGCAGGACCGCATCGCGCGCATCCATGCCTCGTCGGGCACCACCGGCAAGCCGACCGTGGTGGGCTACACGCTCCGCGACATCGAGACCTGGGCCACGGTGGTGGCGCGCTCGATCCGCGCGGCCGGCGCGYGGCGCGGCGACAAGGTGCACATCAGCTACGGCTATGGCCTGTTTACCGGCGGGCTCGGCGCGCATTACGGCGTGGAGAAGGCCGGGCTCACCGCGATTCCCTTCGGCGGCGGCCAGACCGAGCGCCAGGTGCAGCTGATCCAGGATTTCAAGCCCGAGGTGATCATGGTCACGCCCAGCTATATGCTGGCCATCGCCGACGAGTTCGAGCGCCAGGGCATCGATCCGGCCTCCACCTCGCTGCGCGTGGGCATYTTCGGCGCCGAGCCGTGGACGCCGGAAATGCGCCTGGCSATCGAGAARCGCATGGGCATCTCGGCTGTGGATATCTACGGGCTGTCCGAAGTGATGGGCCCGGGCGTGGCCAGCGAATGCGCCGAGACCAAGGACGGCCCGACCATCTGGGAAGACCATTTCTATCCCGAGGTGATCGACCCGGACACCGGCGCAGTGTTGCCCGACGGCGAATTCGGCGAACTGGTCTTCACCACGCTGAGCAAGGAAGCGCTGCCGATCGTGCGCTACCGTACCCGCGACCTGACCCGGCTGCTGCCCGGCACCGCCCGCGCCGCCTTCCGCCGCATGGAGAAGGTCACCGGCCGCTCGGACGACATGATGATCATCCGCGGCGTCAATGTGTTTCCCTCCCAGATCGAGGAGATGATCCTCAAGCACCCTGAGCTGGCGCCGCATTACCAGTGCGTGCTGACCAGGGACGGCCATCTCGACGTGCTGACCGTGCGCGTGGAATGCGCACACGGCGTGGAGCCTGGCGCCACGCAGCAGGCCAGTGCGCAGCTGACCTACGACATCAAGGCATATATCGGGGTGACCGTGGGCATCGAGATCCTGCCCGCGGGCGGCGTGGAACGCTCGGTGGGCAAGGCGCGCCGCATCGTCGACCAGCGCCCGCGCTGACGAGGCAGCCCGGCCCGCGGCGGGCCGGGCGTACTCGCGTCAGCTGCGCGGCATCAGCACCCACATGCGCCCGCCCTGCTTCATGCGGCCGGCCGCTTCGCCCGCCGCATCGCCGGCGCCCCAGAAAAAGTCCGCGCGCACTCCGCCCTTGATGGCCGATCCCGTATCCTGCGCGAACATCAGGCGCTGGATCGGTTCGGCCGACAGCGGCCTGGTGGTGGAGAGGAAGACCGGCACCCCCAGCGGGATCGTGGCCGGGTCGACCGCGATCGAGCGCTCGGCCGTCAGCGGCACCCCCAGCGCGCCGACCGGGCCTTCATTGGTCGGCGGCAGCTCACGGAAGAACACGAAGCGCGGATTGACGTTGAGCATTTCCTCGACGCGGCCCGGATTGGCGCGCGCCCAGCCCTTGATGCCCTGCATGGTGGCCTGCGCGGGCGTGATCTCGCCGCGATCCAGCAGCCACTTGCCGAAGGAGCGGAACGGCTGGTCGTTGGTGCCGCCGAAGCCCACGCGCATCACGGTGCCATCTGCCAGGCGGATGCGGCCCGAGCCCTGGATCTGCAGGAAGGCGGCCTCCACGGCGTCGTCCACCCACGCCAGTTCCTGCCCGCGCAGCGCCGGGTTCTGCAGCAGTTCGCCGCGCGCCGGCAGCGGCCGGTTGCCCCATTGCGGCGGCTTGCGGTAGAGCGGGACCTGGTACTGGCCCTGGCGCGTGCGCGAACCGTGCAGGATGGGTTCGTAGTAGCCGGTGATCAGGCCGCTGTCGGTGCCGTCGCCGTTGACCACGCGGAACGGCTGGAAGTTGGACTCGAAGTAGGCGCGCATGGCGCCCAGGTCGCCGGCGTCGACCATCAGGCCGATCGCGCAGACGCGGTTCCACTCGGCGCGCTTCTTCAGTGCCTGGCAGCTGGCCTGCAGCGCCGGCCACGCGGCGCGCACGTCGTCCTGGCCCCAGCCGCCGATTTCGGCCCAGCTGGCCGCCTGCAGTTGCCCCTTCTGCGCGGAGGCGGCCGGCGGCGTCACGGGCTGCGTGCCAGGGCCTTCGATGCGCGGCGGCGGGCCGCTCATGCAACCGGCCAGCAGCGCAGCCGCGGCGGACAGCCCGAGCCAGCCGAGCCGGCGGGCCCCTGCGGCGCCGCGCGAAGCGCGCGCGGGAGGAATGGGTAAGCGGAAAAAGGAATCCAGGTATGCCATCTTGATTGGGTGAGTACGCGGAGACAGGCGGCCGGTCGCATCTGCGGATGCCCTACAATGCCCAGCGTCGCCTCCACGTGGTCCTGTCATGAGCAAGTTTTTCGAAGCCCATCCCATGCTGCTGTTCGCCCTCGAGGCCGGAGTGGCGCTCTTCTTGCTGATCTTCATCGTGGTCTGGACCATGGGCACGGCGAAGAAGAACCCCCGCCCCACCCGCGCGCCGGACGATCACCCTTCGCGCGCCGGCCAGGGCGACAGCCAGTCCGGCGCCCACGCCCGACAGGATCAGGACAGCACGCCAGGCCGCTAGGTTTCGCACCGCGCGGGCGGAAGGCCGCTCTCAGTGGAGCATGCGCGGCAGTACCAGCGCGAACTCCGGGATCGGCACCTCGAAGCGATGGCCATCCTCGGCCACGCAGAAATACTCGCCCTTCATCGAGCCGATCGGCGTCGAGATCGTGGCCCAGCTGGTGTACTCGAAATGCTCGCCCGGCTTGAGCAGCGGCTGGTGGCCCACCACGCCGAGGCCCGCCACTTCCTGCGTGCCGTTGTCGCTATCGGTGATCACCCAGTGGCGAGAGATCAGCTGCGCGGCCACCTCGCCGGTGTTGTGGATGGTGATGGTATAGGCGAAGGCGTGGCGCCCGCGCTCGGGGTCGGACTGATCGGCCAGGTACTGGGTACGCACGGCCACGGAAAACGCGTATTCGCTCATTGTCGGCACATCACGGCGGGCTAAGGTAGGCGCATTGTGCGGCAAGGCCGGGGGGGCGGCAAGCCGGGCCCCGCCGGCAGGAGGGCCGGCGGCGGGGCCGCCCGGCAGCGAAACCCCGCCCGGGAAGGGTAAAATAGCGGACTTCGCGCTGGAATTGCGCTGAACGCACCCCACGAGCCCGCCGCCATGAGCACCCCCGACTACCGCATCGCCCCGTCCATCCTGTCCGCCGATTTCGCCCGCCTGGGCGAAGAAGTCAAACGCGTGACCGCGGACGGCGCCGACTGGATCCACTTCGACGTGATGGACAACCATTACGTGCCGAACCTGACCATTGGCCCGCTGGTGTGCGAGGCAATCCGTCCGCACGTGACGGCGCCCATCGACGTGCACCTGATGGTGCGCCCGGTGGACCGCATCGTCCCGGATTTCGCCAAGGCCGGCGCCAACATCATCACCTTCCACCCGGAAGCCAGCGAGCACGTCGACCGCACCCTGGCGCTGATCCGCGACCACGGCTGCCAGGCCGGCCTGGTATTCAACCCGGGCACGCCGCTGAACTACCTGGACCACGTCATGGACCGCCTCGACGTGATCCTGCTGATGTCGGTCAATCCCGGCTTTGGCGGCCAGTCCTTCATCCCCGAGACGCTCAACAAGCTGCGCGCGGTGCGCCGGCGCATCGACGAATACGCGGAGCGCAGCGGACGGCGCATCCTGCTGGAAGTGGACGGCGGCGTGAAGGTGGACAACATCGCCGAGATCGCCGCGGCCGGGGCCGATACCTTCGTGGCCGGCTCGGCCGTGTTCGGCAAGCCGGACGCCGACGGCGGCTACAAGGGCGTGCTGGGCGCCCTGCGCGCCGAACTGGCCAAGGCCGGCAAGGCAGGCCAATGAGCGCGGCCCGGCTCAAGCGCACCGACTGGCACGGCATCCGCGCCGTCATCGTCGACCTGGACGGCACCATGGTCGACACCGCGGGCGACTTCCATGCCGCGGTCAATGCGATGCTGAGCGCGCTGGTGCGCCTGCACCCGCAGCTCCGCCCCGCGGCGCCGCTGGGCCGGGAAGAAATCGTCAGCTTCGTCGGCAAGGGCTCGGAAAACCTGATCCGGCGCGTGCTCGACGCGCGCTTCCCGCCGGCCCACGCCAATGGCATGTTCGCCGATGCGCTGGCCCTGTACGACCGCGAGTACCTGCGCATCAACGGCCAGTTCTCGCAGGTCTACGCCGGCGTGGGCGAGGGGCTGGCAGCGCTGAAGGCGGCCGGCCTGCGCCTGGCCTGCGTGACCAACAAGCCACACAACTTCACCGAGCCGCTGCTGGCCAAGACCGGCCTGGCGCGCTTTTTCGAACTGGTCTACGGCGGCGACGCCTTCGCCCTGCGCAAGCCCGACCCGCTGCCGCTGCTCAAGGTGGCCGATGCATTCCGGCTCGAGCCGGCCGAGATTGCCGCCATCGGCGACTCGGAGAATGATGCCCAGGCGGCACGCGCGGCCGGCATGGGTGTGCTGCTGGTGCCCTATGGCTACAACCATGGCAATCCTGTACAAGGCGTCGACGCCGATGGTATAGTCGATTCCATTGCCCAGGCTGCAGAGGTGTTTGCAGCACACCGGGCATGATCCCCGCGGCCCGAGGCACCACCCGAACCGCCGCATCCAAACCGTAAATCGCTGAACACGATTTCATGTTTCTGAACCGCAAACGCATCTCTTCTGGCAGTGATCGGCAGGCCTGGCCCTGGCGTCGCTGGCGCGCCTCCCAACAGGCGTAAAGTGCGTTCGCGAGTCTCCTGACCGCCCCCGTTTTCCTGCATCGCCGCGGTACCGGCCGATGCACTAAGATGGAACGGGGCCGGCCAGGCCGGCAGGTTGCCGGACCTTCACAGAATTTCCAGCCGCCCGACATCCCAGGCATTGCGCCTGCTGTCACCCGAACGCGCTGCACGCCCACCCCGGCCGTGCGCGGACTGCTGTCCGTGCCAGGTCCTTCCCCGGGGCGGGTCTGACGACCTTCCAGCCCCAAACTGCCGACACCGCGGCCGAGCGCACAGCCCAGGGCACCCGCGCCGCCGCACAAGAGGATCGACATGACCGAACTGGAATTCAAATCGCTGGCCGAGCAGGGCTACAACCGCATCCCCCTGATCGCGGAAGCCTTCGCCGACCTGGAAACGCCGCTGTCGCTGTATCTCAAGCTGGCGCAGTCGCAAACGCGCGGGGTCAACACCTTCCTGCTCGAATCGGTGGTGGGCGGCGAGCGCTTCGGCCGCTACTCCTTCATCGGCCTGCACGCCCGCACGCTGCTGCGCGCCTCCGGCATGCGCACCGAGGTGGTCACCGACGGCCGCGTGGTGGAAACCCACGAGGGCAACCCGCTCGACTTCATCGCCGATTTCGAGAAGCGTTTCAAGGTGGCGTTGCGCCCGGGGCTGCCGCGTTTCTGCGGCGGCCTGGCCGGCTACTTCGGCTACGACGCGGTGCGCTACATCGAGAAGAAGCTGGCCAGCACACAAAAGCCGGACGACCTCAACCTGCCCGACATCCAGCTGCTGCTGTGCGAAGAGCTGGCCGTGATCGACAACCTCTCGGGCAAGCTCTACCTGATCGTCTACGCCGACCCGACCACGCCCGAGGCCTATGCCCGCGCCCGCCAGCGCCTGCGCGAGCTGCGCATGAAGCTGCGCCAGCCGGTGGATGTGCCGATCACCAGCCCCTCGGTGCAGACCGACGTCTACCGCGAATTCGACAAGGCCGACTACCTCACCGCCGTGCACAAGGCCAAGGAGTACATCATGGCCGGCGACATGATGCAGGTGCAGATCGGCCAGCGCCTGGTCAAGCCGTACCGCGACTCGCCGCTGACGCTGTACCGCGCGCTGCGCTCGCTGAACCCGTCGCCGTACATGTATTTCTACAACTTCGGCGACTTCCAGATCGTGGGCGCGTCGCCCGAGATCCTGGTGCGCCAGGAAAGCCGCCGCACCGGTACCAACGGCGAGCAGCGCGAAGACCATATCGTCACCATTCGCCCGCTGGCCGGCACCCGCCCGCGCGGCAACACGCCGGAGAAGGACGCGCAGCTGGCCACCGAACTGCTGAACGATCCCAAGGAAATCGCCGAGCACGTGATGCTGATCGACCTGGCGCGCAACGATATCGGCCGCATCGCCGAGATCGGCTCGGTCAAGGTCACCGACCAGATGGTGATCGAGAAATACTCGCACGTGCAACACATCGTCAGTTCGGTGGAAGGCACGCTCAAGCCCGGCATGAGCAACCTCGACGTGCTGCGCGCCACCTTCCCGGCCGGCACGCTCTCCGGCGCGCCCAAGGTGCACGCGATGGAAATCATCGACGAGCTGGAGCCGCGCAAGCGCGGCATCTACGGCGGCGCGGTGGGCTACCTGTCCTTCGGCGGCGAGATGGACCTGGCCATCGCTATCCGCACCGGCATCGTCAAGGACGGCAACCTGTATGTGCAGGCCGCCGCCGGCATCGTCGCCGACTCCGACCCCGAAGCCGAATGGAGGGAAACCGAAGCCAAGGCGCGCGCCGTGATCCGCGCCGCCGAGCAGGTCCAGGACGGACTGGACTCGGATATCTGACGGTTTCGACACGGCGGGCCGCGGCGGGCCCGCAGAGGCCGCAGAGGGCAGGACCCCGGCACCGGCGTCCTGCCCCTGCCGCGCTACATCCCCCAGCGCAGCGCCGGCGTATGCACCGGGCTGTCCCAGTGGTGCAGCATCTCGTCGTCAGGCACGCATAGCGTGACAGACGCGCCCGCCATCTCGAGCGAAGTCGTCAGGGCGCCGACCAGCGCCCGCCCGACCCGCAGGTCCCGCTGCTGCAGCCACAGGCGCGTCGAGTTGAAGAGCAGGTATAGCTCGCTCAGCGGCGTACCACCCAGGCCGTTTACGAGCACCAGCAACTCGGTGCCAGCCGGCGGCCGGAGGTCGTCGACGATCGCCGTGAGCAACTCGCCCGCAATGGTATCGGCCGATGCGAACCTGGCGCGGCGCCTGCCCGGCTCGCCGTGAATGCCGACGCCGACCTCGATCTCGTCCTCGCCGATCTTGAACGTGGGCGTACCCGCCGCCGGCACGGTGCAGCTCGTGAACGCCACGCCCATGGTCGCCGTGCGCTTGTTGATGCGGTCGCCGAACGCCTTGCATTGCTCGAGGCTGGCGCCGCCTTCGGCCATGCTGCCGACCATCTTCTCGACGATCACCGTGCCCGCCACGCCGCGCCGCCCGGTCGTGTAGCTCGAGTTCTCGACCGCGACGTCGTCGTTGATCAGCACCATCTCGTTGGGCACTTCCGACATCTCCGCGGCCATCTCGAAGTTCATCACGTCGCCGGAATAATTCTTCACGATGAACAGGACCCCGGCGCCGGTATCGACCGCCTTGGCCGCGGCCATCATCTGGTCCGGCGTGGGCGAAGTGAAAATCTGCCCGGGGCAGGCGGCGTCCAGCATGCCGTAGCCGACGAAGCCGCTGTGCAGCGGCTCGTGCCCCGCGCCGCCGCCGGACACCAGCGCGACCTTCCCTGGCTTCAGGGCCTGGCGCCGCACGAACACCGGTTCGGTATTGAGCGCGACCAGCTCGCCGTGCGCGGCGGCGAACCCGGCCAGGCTCTCGGTCAGAAAATCGTCGACGTGATTGATGAATTTTTTCATGGTCTCTACTCCTTGCCGTCGATCGATTGAGCCAGTCGTTCGCACACCGCCTTGATCATGAGCTGGCTGGAGCGCGCGCCGGGGTCCAGGTGGCCGCGCGAGCGCTCGCCGAGGAACGATGCGCGGCCCTTGGTGGCGACCATGTCGCGGGTGGCCAGCATGCCCTGCTCCGCCACGCGCGGCAGTTCGTCGAGCACGGTGCGGGCGGACGCGCCCGCCGCGGCGAGCTCCTCGCCGCGCATCGCCACGGGAATCAGCACATCCATCATGGTCTTGCTGCCCACGCCGGTCTTCCCGCGCAGGCCGACCGCGTCGACACCGGCGGCGTAGATGCGCGCGAACCCCGCGACATCCATGGCCTGCGCGGGCACCGCCTTCGCCATGCCGCTGAGCAGCGAATAGAACAGCGGACCGGCCGATCCGCCGACCGTGGACAACACCTTGGCCGCGGCGAGTTCCAGCGCCGCCCCGGGTGCCGCCGCCTCGATCTCCGCGCGCAGCGAGCGCAGCGCCTCCATGCCGCGCAGCAGGTTGAAGATATGGTCGCCGTCGCCGATCTGCTGGTCGAGCAACGCGATCTCGTCCATGTTCTCTCGCAACGCCGCATGCGCTGCGTCGATGCATGCCATGACCGTCTTGCCGTTCATGTCGGGATCCTCCTGCCGTCGGAGCGGAAATATAAGAGGCTGCGTGCTGGCAGCGAAACGCCAACGGATTGCCCGAGGCTGAAATTGCGCTCGCCCACGCTGGTCGCGACCACGGTCGTGCCTTGGTGATCCAGGATCAACAGGTGCCGCAACGGCGAGTACTCGAGCACCTTCAAATCGAGCACGTGGCTCTCCTGCGCCTCGTGCACCACGATGTCTTCCGGGCGGATGGCCACCGTGGCCGTCTCCGCCGGCACCGCCACCGAGTCGAACAAGGCCGGCGGCAGCAGGTTGATGGGGGGCGAGCCGAGCCGCTGGGCCGCGCTCAGCGACGCCGGGTTGCCGTAGACCTCGCGCGGCGTGCCGATCTGCACCAGGCGGCCGTGCTCCAGGATGCCGATGCGGTCGGCCAGCGTGGTGGCCTCGACCTGGTCGTGCGTGACGTAGAGGATGGTCGCGCCGATGGTGCGGTGCAGGCGCTTGAGCTCGATACGCAGTTCCTCGCGCAGCTTCGCATCGAGCGAAGACAGCGGCTCGTCCATCAGGAACACGCGGGGTTCGCGCACCAGCGCGCGCCCGATGGCCACGCGCTGCATCTCGCCGCCCGACAGGTGCGTTGCCATATTGTCGAGCTTGGAGCCGATATGCAGCATCTCCGCCACCGCCTGCACGCGCGCGCGGATCTGCGCCTCGCCGGTGCGCCGGCGCGGCGCGCGCAGCGGGAAAGCCAGGTTGCCGAACACCGTCAGGTGCGGATACAGCGAGTATTGCTGGAAAATGAACGCCACATCGCGATCGGACGGGTGCACGCCGGTGGCCACCTCGCCGTCGATCAGCACATCGCCGGCATCGGGCCGCTCCAGCCCCGCGATCAGGCGCAGCGTGGTGGTCTTGCCGGCACCGCTCGGCCCCAGCAGCACGACGAACTCGCCGTCCTTCACGTCGATCGAAAGATCGTCGACCGCGCTCACGTCGCCAAAGTGCTTCGACACATTGCGCAACTGGATTTCAGCCATGCCGGTCTCCCGCCTGCGTCGCGCCGGGCAGCAGGCGCCCCGACGCCTCGTCGTAAAGCAGCGTGCGCTCCTTGCGGAACGACAGGCCGACCGGCGCGCCCGCCGCCAGGCCTTCGTCCTTGCCGACCCGCGCGCGCACCACGCCCAGCGCCGTCTCGATCATCAGCACCTGGTGCGAGCCGAGGTACTCGTCCGCGATCACGCGCCCGCGCAAGGGGCTGCGCTCGTCGATGACGATATGCTCCGGGCGGATGCCCAGCAGCGCGCGCTCGGCCGCCATTGCGCAGCGCGGGACCGGCACCGGCGCGCCGCGCAGGAAGACCTGTTCCTGGCCGGCGGCGACGGCGCCGTCGACCGCCAGGAAGTTCATCGGCGGGCTGCCGATGAAGTTGCCCACGAACACCGTCGCCGGAAAATGATAGATCTCGTGCGGCGCGGCAGCCTGCAGCACCTCGCCCTCGTTCATCACCACGATGTCGTCCGCCATGGCCATCGCCTCGCTCTGGTCGTGCGTGACGTACACCGTGGTGGCGGCGAGCGCGTTGTGCAGCTTGCGCAGCTCCAGGCACATCAGCTCGCGGAAATCGGCGTCCAGCGTGCCCAGCGGCTCGTCCATCAGGAATGCCTTCGGTTGCCGCACGATGGCGCGGCCGAGCGCCACGCGCTGGCGGTCGCCACCGGACAAGCCGCCGGTCTTGCGGTCCAGGATGGCTTCGATGCGAAGCATGCGCGCCGCCGCGCCGACGCGCGCGGCGATCTCATGGCGAGGCAAATGCTCGTTGCGCAGCGGAAAGGAGATGTTGTCGCGCACCGTCATGTGCGGGTAGAGCGCGAACATCTGGAACACGAAGGCGATGTCGCGCTGGCGAGCGCGCAAGGCGGTCACGTCCTCGCCGTCGATCAGGATCTGACCGGCGCTCGGCAGCTCCAGCCCGGCAATCATGCGCAGCGTGGTGGTTTTGCCGCAGCCCGAAGGGCCGAGCAGGACCACGAAGCGCCCGGCGCCGACAGTGAGGTTGGTGTTGCGCACCGCGACGAAATCGCCGAAGCGCTTGTGCAGGTTCGCCAGCGCGATGGTGGCCATGGTTCAGTCCGGGAAATGGCTGGTGACGACGAACGCGGCCGCGCCCACGAGGATCACCGGGAACGACCACGTGAACAGCGCCAGCGAAAACGGCTGCACAAGCATCGCGATACCAGTGCCGATCACTGCCGTCGCCGCACCTTCGCCGAAGCGCCGGCGCAGCATGCGGGGCCGGCGCGCAACTGTCGGGTTTTTCATTTGCGGACCGCTCCGAAGGTAATGCCCCGCAGCAGGTGCTTGCGCAGCACGACGGTGAAGAACAGGATCGGCAGGACGAACAGCGTGGTGGCCGCCGCCACCGCCGGCCAGTCCTGCCCGCCCTCGCCGATGATGAAGGGAATGAACGGCGGCATGGTCTGCGCATCGCCGCTGGTCAGCAGCAGCGCGAACGCGTATTCGTTCCAGGCGAAGATCAGGCAGAAGATCGCGGTCGCCGCGATGCCGGTGATCGCCTGCGGCAGCACCACCTTCACGAAGGCCTGCAGCCGCGTGTATCCGTCGACCAGCGCCGCCTCTTCGTACTCGCGCGGGATCTCGTCCATGAAGCCCTTGAGCAGCCACACCGCCAGCGAAACGTTGACGGCCGTGTACAGCACGATCATGCCGAGATAGCTGTCGCTCAGCCCCAGCGCGCGGTACATCAGGTAGATCGGGATCGCCACCGCGATGGGCGGCATCATCCGCGTCGACAGGATGAAGAACAGCAGGTCATCCGCCCACGGCACCTTGAAGCGCGAGAACGCGTACGCCGCCAGCGTGCCGAGGAAGACCGCGAGAAAGGTCGAGCCGAAACCGATCACCAGCGAGTTGACGAAGCGCGGCAGGACCTTGGACGGCCCGGCGATCACCATGCCGCGCTTGCGCACGTCGCGCTCGTACCAGGTCTGCGCGGGCGGCAGGCTCGCGATGAACTCGGGCGTCTGCCGCGAGCGGATCGTGAACAGGTTGACATAGCCTTCGAGCGACGGCTGGAACGAAACGACGGGCGGATAGGCGATGGCGTCTTCCTGCGTCTTGAAGCTCGTCATGATGATCCAGACCATCGGCAAGGTCGCGATCAGCGCATAGGCGATGACCACGATCGCCGCGAAGGTCTTGCCGCGCGTCGACGCGGCCACCACCGAATGCGCGCCGGCGGGCTGTGCTGTCTTGCTCATCGCTGTTTCACCCGGTTGAGTGCCTTGATGTAGATGTTCGCCGCGCCGAACACCGTGACGAACAGGATGATCGCCAGCGCCGACGAGTAGCCGGTCTGCCACTTCTCGAACGCGGCGCGCGAACTGCCGCCACGGCGTGGCGCGATCCACTTCCGCGGCTTCGTAGATGTATTCCGGGATCGAGCGCAGCCCGGCCAGGCAGATCAGCATGACGTAGGGCGTCCACATCCAGGTGTCGACCATCACGATGGTCCATGGCGCAAGCGAGACGTCCCCGATCATCTGGAACGAGCCTGGCGCAACGCCCGTGAAGAAGCTCACGATATCGTTGAACAGGCCTGTCTGCGGCTGCAGCAGGAAGGTCCAGAAATTGCCGACCACGGCCGGCGACAGCATCATCGGCAGCAGGATCAGGGTGGTCCAGAAACTGTGCGTGCGAAAACGCCGGTTGATCAGCAAGGCCAGGCCGAAGCCCAGCAGCACCTCCAGCCCGACCGACCAGAACACGAAGCGCGCGGTGACCTGCATGGCGTACCAGATGTCCTCGTCCGTCAGGATGTCGACGTAGTTGTCGATGCCGACGAAGCGCGCCGGGATGCTCGGCATGTTCGACTTGAAGTTCGTGAACGACAGCCGCAGCGCCCAGATCAGCGGAAAGATGTTGACCGCGAGCAGCAGCAGGATCGTGGGGAGAATGAACAGCCATGCGATCGTGCGGTCCGACAGGCCGCGCAGGCGCGCGGCACCGTGCACCGGCGCAGCGGCTGCCAGGTTCTGCGCGGGAAAAGGCTTGTCTGCCAGCATGGCTGACTCCTTGTCGCGGGCCGGCGGCGGCCGGCAAGCCCGATGCATGTCGCCGCAATGCCCGCTCGTCTCGGTTTCAGTTCTTTCCTTCCGCCTTGAACACCTTGTTCCAGTCCTTCACCAGCAGGTCGAGCGCCTCCTTCGCCGTACCCTTGTCGGCGACGACGTAGTCATGCACGCGCTTCTGCATGTCGAGCAGGAGTTCGGCATAGGCAGGCTCGGCCCAGAAGTCCTTGACGATTGCCATCGACTTCAGGAACGCCGGCGCGAAGGGCTGGCTCTTGGGAAAGTCAGGCGCATCGACCACCGACTTGGCCGCCGAGTAGCCGCCCAGCTCCCACCACTTCTTCTGCACCGCGGGCTGGGCAAACCACTTGATGTACTCGAGCGCATCGGCCTTGTGATCCGAATAGGAGACCACCGAGATGCCCTGCCCGCCAAGCTGCGTGAACTGCTGCACCTCTTTCGGATTGACGAAGAAGCCGATCTTGTCGCCCCCCACGTTCGGGTCCTTGTAGAGGCCGGGGAAGAACGCGAACCAGTTCATCTGCATCGCCACCTGCCCGGACTTGAACGCGTCGAGCCCTTCCTGCATGTACGCGTTGGTCATGCCCGGCGCGGTGCAGCACTTGTACAGCGCCTTGTAGAACTCCAGGCCCTTGACCGCACCCGGCGAGTTGACGAAGCCCTCGAGGCGATAGGGCTTCTTCGGGTCCTGGTACTGGAAGCCGAAGTTATAGAGCACGTTGGTCACGCCCATCGTGATGCCCTCGGAGCCGCGTTCGGTGAAGATATACGCGCCGTACACGGTCTTGCCGTCGATCTTGCGCCCCTGGAAGAACTCGGCGGTCTGCTTGAGCTCATCCATCGTGGTGGGCGGCTCCAGTTCCCTCTTGTACTTCTGCTTGAACTCCGCGCGCAGCTCCGGCCGCGCGAACCAGTCCTTGCGATAGGTCCAGCCCACCGCGTCCGCCATCGCGGGCAGGGCCCAGTAGTTGGGCGTGTTCTTCGGCCATTCGGCATACCCCACCACGGTGGCCGGCACGAAGTCGTTCATCGAGATATTGTTCTTCGCGAAGAAATCGTTGAGCTTGACGTAGTGGCCGTTCACCGCCGCGCCGCCGATCCACTGGCTGTCGCCGATGATCAGGTCGCACAACTTGCCGTGGGAATTGAGTTCGTTGAGAAACCGGTCCGCATAGCTGGTCCAGGGCACGAACTCGAATTTCATCTGTATGCCGGACTTGGCCGTAAAGTCCTTCGACAGCTCGACCAGCGCGTTGGCCGGATCCCACGCCGCCCAACATAGCGTCAATTGCTTCGCCTGCGCGTGCGCGCCGGTTGCCAGTCCCAGTGACAAGGCGGCCGCCGCCATCACCCTTGCTAATAGACGTAACATTTGTCTTCTCCTTTTACTTCCCAGTTGTCTCCATTCCTGCTGACAAGCAACGTCCATGCGCCGGGCGCTGTATTTCGGCTCTGGCAAATTCAAGCGTCAGTCCGGGTGTCGCGAGCATCAGGCATGCGCATTCTCACGAAGATAGATTCGGGTTTCCGGCGTGGGGATCGCAAGCGCCCCGCGCACATCGTTCAGGAAGTCCACCGCGGCAAGACCCGCGCGATGCACGATGCCGCGCACGTCCTGGTCCAGGATCACATCGATCGCGCGCCCGGACAGTTGCTCGCGCGTGTCCGCCGTGCGCTCGTGGCCGATCAGGAAGATGCGGGCCTTGTCGCCGGAATCCTGCAAGGCCGAGGCAATGCCGCGGATGCCGCCGCCGGTGACGTAGATGCCGACCAGGTCGGCGTGACGCGCCAGCAAGCCCTGCACGGCCAGGTCGGCGCCGTCGTCGTCCTCGGTGAAGTCCGGCTCGGCGATGCCGCGCAGATTGCGGAAATCCTCCTCCAGCACCTGCGAAAAGCCGGTGCGCCGCTCCACCTGGTCATGCAGGCGCGACGACCCCGACAGCACGGCGACCGAGCCGATCCGCGAGCCGAGAAAGCCGCCCATCAGCAGCCCGGCCGTGCGCCCCGCAATGCGGTTGTCCACGCCGATGTAGGCGGCGCGGCGGCTGCCCGGCAGATCGGAGAACGCCGTGACGACCGGCACGCTCGCGTCGCTCAGTTCCTCGATCAGGCGGCCGACCCACGGGTAGTCGAGCGGCACCAGGACCAGCGCGTCGTACCCCGCCGCCTGCTCGGCAAAGCGCGACGTGTCGCGCTGGCTGGCGAAGTCGCAGCGGTAGAACGAAGGGATGACGCGGTGCTCGCGAAAGAAACTGGCAGACAGCGCGATGTCGCGCTCGACCTGGTCGAGGAAGCGGGAATTGATCTGCGGGAGGACGAATGCAATGCGAAACGCAGCCGCCTTCGGCGGGCGCCCGCGGCTGGCCCGTTCGTCACGCAGGTCCGCGAGGGCCTGGTGGACGCGGGCAGCCGTCTCGGCACGCACGGAGGCATCGTCGCGCAGCACACGATCGACCGTGGCGACGCTGACGCCAGCCCGGCGCGCAATCATCATACGTGTCGCCGGCATGGTCTCCTCCAGTGCCGAGATACGGTTCACTTTGTATGTCTAAGGTAGTTTTCCGGACGCCAAATGCAAGCATTTTCGCGAGGATAAATGCGTCATTTGCTGACGTCATTTCCGCTGCAATCCGGGGGCGGGATGCAGCCGGCAGCAACGGACATCGGTCGAGGCTCGTGATGAAAAATGCACAACCTTCGGGCCGCGCGTGCCGTGAAGAAGCGAAGGTTTTCAAAGCGCGTCCGGCGACAGTAATGGCCGGCCGCATCGTATTGGCTAGCCGGTGCGGGCACCGGCACCACCAACGCCATATCCGGGACCCGCGAGCGCAGTTTGATGCCCCGGGCCCGGCGTGATYGGCCAGGTGATGCCGGTTGGCATGGTGTGGGGTACGTGATCGCGTTCGGCGCTTATCTTCCCGCCCTGCTCCGAAAGGCCTTGGTGAAAGGAGTCCCCCCACGGGCTTGTGCCGCCGTCTGTCGATGCGCTAGGGAAAATACCCATTTCTCCTGCTTATCCACTGTCCCAGAATCATCGAAATTGTTCAACAATCCTCGGCAGCAAAATGCCTCTCGGTGCAAGGAAGACCGAGTTTTTTGCGGGTTCCAGTGCGTTCAGCAGGAGTAATCATGTCCACTTCGACCTTGGCGTCGTCGCGGCGCCGACGCACGGCCGCCGTGGCCGCGCTGATCTTGTGCGCGGCCTCCACATGGGCGCTTGCCGCCTCCACCATCAAGGCCGACAGTCTGACGATCGGCTCGGACCTTACCTATCCCCCCTATGCCTACATGGAGGCTGGCAAGCCTGTTGGCTTCGATGCCGACTTCTCCCGTTTGCTGGCGGCCAAGCTGTCGCTCAAACCCGTATTCGTGGATACCCGCTTTCCTGACCTGATCCTGGGGATGCGTGCGCGCCGTTTCGATGCGATTGCTTCGGCGCTCTACGTGACGTCGGAGCGCTCGAAGCTGATCGATTTCATTCCCTACCTGAAGACGGGCGCGTCTCTGGTGGTGCTGGCGGCAAGCCCGTATGCGCCGCCGTCGCCCGAGGCGCTTTGTGGCAAGCGTGTGGCATCGATCAAGGGCGCCTCCTGGACGCCCAAGCTGCGCAAGGTGTCGCGCGAGACTTGCCGGCCGAAGGGCGAGGACGAGATCAAGGTGCTGGAGTTTCCTACTTCGCCCGAGGCCATGATGGCGCTGCGTTCGCAGGCAGCGGACGTCATGATCGAGGATGCGGCCGTGGTCCACGGCATGCTTGCGCAGTCGCAGAACAGCTTGAAAGTCACCTCCACCTCGCTGCTTTACCCCATCGTGATAGGGCTGGGTCTCCACAAGGAGGCCCAGCAATTGCAGGGCGAGCTAAAGATGGCTTTGCAGCGCGCCCACGATAGCGGCGAATACCAGGCCTTGCTCACCCGCTACGGGCTTGAAGCGCCTACCGCCGCAGAAGTCCAGAGCGCGCTCATCGGCACGAGCCAGTAACGCCGCAGCGGAAGGGGAGGCAGGACAAATGCGTTTTGATTGGGACTATACCGTCAGCTTGTTCTGGGATGCCGATTTCTGGCATGCATGCTGGGTAGTGGTGAAACTGAGCACGGCCACCTGGTTCGTCGGGGTCGCGGCGGGCTTTCTGCTGGCGCTGGGCAAACAGGCGAAGAACCCTGTGCTCAGGCGTCTGGCAGGCTTGTATATCTGGTTCTTCCGCAGCCTGCCTTTGCTGGTGCTGCTGGTGTTCATCTACAACCTGCCCCAGGTCTTCCCCGCGACTGGCGCCGTGCTGGGCGACCCGTTCTACGCGGGCCTGGCCGCGCTGGTGGCGAGCGAGACCGCGTTCATTGCGGAGATACACCGCGGCGGCATTCTCGGCGTACCGCGCGGGCAGATCGAAGCGGGCCGCGCGCTGGGCATTCGCTACACCGGCATACAACGCATGGTGGTCATTCCACAGGCGTTGCGCATTGCCCTGCCGGCGCTGAGCAACGAGTTCATTACCATCGCCAAGCTGACATCGCTGGTGTCGGTGATTTCTCTGGCCGAGATCCTGCTGGTGGGGCAGCGTTTGTACACACAGAACTTTCTGGTGTTCGAGACCATGCTGGCGGTCGCGCTTTACTACGTGCTGATCGTCACCCTGTTCGACAAGCTGTTGGGTTGGCTGGAGTCGCACATGAACATCCTGCGCCGCGCGCCCAAGCCCCTGGCATTGGATGCGGAAACCCGGCGTCAGGTGCAGGAGGGGATGGCCCAGCCCACGCTGACCGCCAGCGGCAACGCGGCGGCACTGGAGGTGCGGCAGGCGCGCAAGCGCTTTGGCGACCACGAGGTGCTCAAGGGCATCGACTTGCGGGTCAGGGCCGGCGAAGTCATCAGCATCATCGGTCCGTCCGGTTCGGGCAAGACCTCGCTGATACGTACACTCAACGGCCTGGAGACGTTGGATGGCGGTCAGGTGCTGCTACACGGCAAGCCATTCCTGGGGTCGCCCGAGACCGGCACCACGGCCGCACAGGGGGACCGCATCCTGGACATCGGCATGGTGTTCCAGAGCTTCAACCTGTTCCCGCACAAAACCGTGCTGCAGAACGTGATGCTGGCGCCCGCCTACCACCGTCGGGGCAAGCCGGCCTCATTGCGGCGCGAGGCGCTGGTACTGCTCAACAAGGTGGGCATGCTCGACCACGCCCATAAATACCCGCACCAACTCTCCGGCGGCCAGCAGCAGCGTGTGGCGATTGCCCGGGCCCTGGCCATGCGGCCATCCATCATGTTGTTTGACGAACCCACGTCGGCGCTCGACCCCGAGTTGGTCGCGGAAGTGCTCAAGGTGGTGGAAACGCTGGCGCGCGAAGGGATGACGATGCTGATCGTGACGCACGAGATGGCCTTTGCCTTCAAGGTGTCCGACCGAGTGGTCTTCATGGAAAACGGTCGCATCCTTCTGGATTCCCCGCCCGCCGCCGTGCAGGCAAGCCAGGATGCGCGTATCAAGGACTTTCTGAGCCATGTCCATGTGTCCTGAACGCACGGGCACGCATGCCGGCGCGTTGACGCAATGCCTGCGGAATATCGAGGCCTATCCCACTAGCGCGTCGAGCGCTTTGCTGGCCCGCCGCGACGACGACGCGCGGCGTGAAGCCCATGCGCGCGATGCGATGGCACGGCTGTCTGGACATGATGCGCCGCTGGCGGGCGTGGTGCTGGGCGTGAAGGCCTGCTTTGACGTGCGCGGATGGGTCACCCACGCGGGATCGCAGGTGCTGGCGGACGCTCCTGCCGCAAGCGAGGACGCGGCGCTGGTGCGCGCGTTGCGGCAGGCGGGCGCGGTGCTGCTGGCGCAGAACAACATGACCGAGTTCGCCTATGGCGCGCTGGGCTTGAACCCCTGGTTCGGTACGCCGGTATCGCCGTTGCCCAGCGACGTGCCTCGCGTGGCCGGCGGTTCAAGTAGTGGCGGCGCAGTGGCGGTGGCGCTGGGCATGGTGAGCCTTGCGCTCGGTTCGGACACCAGCGGCTCCGTCCGGATTCCGGCCGCGTTCTGCGGCGTCGCGGGTTTCAAGCCTTCGCGGGGCCGTTACGACGATGCGGGCATGATGCATCTGTCTCCCAGCTTTGACGTTCCCGGGGTGATCGCCGCGGACGTCGCGCAATGCTTGCGGGTGGATCAGGCCCTGGCGCCGTGGGACCGCTCGGCGCCGACTGCCGGCACATCGCTGGCGCGAACATCGTTCGTGATACCGGACCACCTGGATGATGAACTGGAGCCTGGGGTACGGCACGTGTTCGCAACATGGATGGAGCGCCTGGGCGCGGCGGGCGCCGTGTTGCGCCGCGCGCCCATGCCCAGCCTGCCGTTGGCCGGCAAGGTGGCGCGGGAGGGAGGCATCATCGCGGCGGAAGCCTACGCCCTGCATGCCGGCCGGCTGGCTGCCAAGGCGTCGGCCTATGACCCTCGCGTGGGGCCGCGCATGCTGCTGGGCGCGCAGGTGCCGGCCCACGCCTATGCGCTTGCCCAACAACGGCTGCTTGCCCTGGGCAGGCAGTACGAAGACGAACTGGGCGGCGCCGATGCCGTGCTGACACCCACCGTGCCGATGCTACCGCCGTCGCTGGCCGAACTGCGTGACGACAGCACGTACCTGAGCAAGAACGCCAGGGCGTTCAGCCTGACCGAATTTGCGAACCGCCTGGATCTGCCCAGCAT
The DNA here is from genome assembly GCF_056397305.1 of Cupriavidus sp. 05N40. NCBI lineage: Bacteria > Pseudomonadati > Pseudomonadota > Betaproteobacteria > Burkholderiales > Burkholderiaceae > Cupriavidus > Cupriavidus sp. 05N40. Next base: position 15,319 of record NZ_JBFTND010000115.1, on the reverse strand, counting down.
TTCCCTGCCGGGCGACCTGAATGCCAGGCAGGCAGTGGGGCTACTCGTGACGGGCCGCACCAGGCGCGACCGTGGGCTGCTTCAGATGGCGCGCGCGATCGAGTGCGTGCTGCGTCCCGGGACGCAGCCCATGTCGCGGCATTGAGTCATCGTCACTACTTTTCCTCTGGAGCGTCTCCATGATCGTCATTCACAGCGAAGACCTGACCGATACCGAACGCCATGCCCGGGGGCCCGGTTGGGAAAGCAGGCGCATCGTCGTCAAGCGTGATGGCATCGGCTATTCGGTACATGAAACCCGAGTCTTTGAAGGCGCGGAACTGCACCTGCATTACAAGCACCACTACGAGGCGAACTACTGCATGGCCGGCGAAGGCGAGGTGCTGGACGTGGCCAGCGGCGCCGTGCATGCCATCAGGCCGGGCACGCTGTATGCGCTGGACAAGAACGACAAGCATGTGTTGCGGGCGACCAAGGGCGACCTGCGGTTGGTGTGCATATTCAACCCGCCCTTGAGCGGGTGCGAGACACATCGCGAAGACGGCAGCTACGCGGAGCCGGAGGATGCAACGCCGACGTGAAGCCGGTCGTGTGCAACCCATCAAGCGGACAGGGTGTGGTGGCCGGATTGCCCTGGCATCCGGCACCGCGTGATGGGTGACGCGCGCTTGATCTCCGGTGGCATGCCGCCAAGCCTCCGCACCCTACCTCTGCCCTACTTGGCTGGCTGGTTTTTCAGGCGTGTAAGCACGGCCATCAGGGTGCGCTCGGAATCGTCGAGGTAGGCTGACAGGGCTTGTGCCGCTTCTCCGCGTTGGTCGCGCACCAGCAGGTCATGAATCCGGTGTTCACGCTCGATCCAGTCGGGTGTCTGGATGCGACTTTCATCGGCCTCCGAGGCAAACACCAGGCGTAGCTGCGCGCACAGTGTGCGAAAGAATTCGTCCAGCAATCGGCTGCCCAACTGCGCCACGATGTGCTGGTGAACTTGCAGGCTCAGCGTGCCGACATGGCGCCAGTTCTTCTTGGCCAGCGCGCGTTCGGCGGCATGGATGGCGGTGAGCATCTTGTCGAGCAGGGCGGGCTGCAAGGGTAGATCGCCGTTGATGGCTTGCAGCTCCAGTGCGCGGCGCGCGGCATAGATTTCGCGCAAGTCCTTGCGTTCCATGCGCCGCACGACAACGCCTTTGTGGCGGATAAACGTGGCCAGGCCCTCCCGTCCCAGTTGGTGCAGAACTTCGCGGACGGTGTTGCGCGAGGCCCCGTAGAGGGCCGCCAGGTCCACCTCGACCAGTTGCGTGCCCGGAGGGAGCTTCCCTCCCATGATGTCGTCGCGCAGTTGATGACTGATGCGCTCGGCGATTGAGATCCCGTTCTCGCGTTCTGCAGGCATGAAGGTGTGGCTCCGGTTGTTATTTCCACTCGATCTTTTCGGGGTGCAGTCCGTGGACGCCCTTATACGGGGAGACTTCGGGTGAGGCCCAACCTTGAAGCAAGGCGGGATCCAGCTCATAGACCTCGACGCCCAACGGCCGGCACACGTCGATGGGATCGCGCGCATCCGGTCCCCACATCGGCACGGAGAGATCGCCGCCCGGGCAGGTGGACAACGCACACAGCAGGTCCATTTCCGCGAAGCACTCCAGGTAGTCGCCTGGCTTGGCGGGGCACGCCTTCATGAAGTACTTGTCGTCGTCGTTCAGGCCCGTTACCTGGAATACGTTGAGCACGTCATGTACATCGAACTCCGTCAGGCCATGCGGTGCCACCGCGCGTGTCAGGTTGGAGTGGCAGTGGAAGTGGAAGTCCTCGCCCGTCAGCAGCTTGTTGACGTAGGGGTCGCAGCGGGTGCCCAGCAGGTCATGCACGCGGCCGCCATCGCCATCCTTGCCGTAGTCGGCCAGCGTGTCATCGGTGATGGTGACCATGGGACGCAGGTACGGCAGCGTGGACCAGAGTCGGTCATACGTACTGACATGCGCCTGCTGTAGCTGCCGGGTACGGGAGGCCCACATGCGCTCGCGCGGATTGTGCAGATTCCACATATTGAAGTCCGCGACCTGGGGGCCTTCCAGGGTCACGATGCGAAAGACGTGGCCCGCGGGGACCTTCCAGGCAAAGCCGCTGCGGATGGGGACAACGTGGGAAGCGATCAGCTTGCGCTGGGACGCATCGGTGGCGATGGCACGGTAGAAGTCCCGGTCCACATGCAATACCGAGCCCTTGCTTACCTGGTACGCCGCAGGGTAATTCGACATGGTCTGCCTCCTGAAATCATCTTGGCTTTGCTGGCAATGATTGTTGAACAATCAATCGCCAGTATAGGGCAGGAGTCGTGCGTTGCGGGCGCTCTTTCTGAGGGCTGCCRTGGCGTCGGCCGAGTGTCGCCTGGTGCGGTCAGCGGCGGGCGGATCGCTGACCAGCCCGCGCGGGACATACCAACAACGAAAGGATGCGGCACATCTGCCAAGTCCTCCGGCGCACCGGCAGCAAATAGTTTGCTGTTCGTTTTGTAGTTCCTCGTTTCTGCCCCGGAGGCATCCTTTGCCTGGCGTGGAAGAACGGCGTTACCGATTTGCCGTCTCCACACCTGGGCGAACGCACAAGTGCAGACGGGGCCGCCATGGAGACGGGCGCCGACCCCGCCACAATGGCGAAAAATAGGAATCGACGAGACGACAAAATCGACGCTACAATCACGCGTGTGTTTGATCAGGCATGGCCGTCGACCATGTCCCGTTTTCCCCTCTATGGCTAGGTAGCATGACCYGCATCGCAACGAACCGTTTCGCTCAGTGGTGGCGCTTCCAATAGGAAGCGGCACGTCGTTGCGGTTTGAAACCGAACCCTGCCGCCATCATCGGCAAGCAGGTTTCCAGGACCCCGATAGCTCACCGATGTGGCGGCTCCAATCTCTAGGAGATCGCCCCATGCCAAGCAAGTCTTCCCTGTACTGCAAACCTGCTCCAGGACGCCCGTTGCGCGCGTTCCGTGGCCGGGCTTGGCGTGCCGCAGCGGCAGGCATGGCATGGCCCACTTCCAGCGCCTGGCATGCCGCTCCGGCATTGCCTGCAACGGCCATGGATTGCCGTGGGCTCTCCGACACGCTGAGATCAGCACCCGCGGATGCCTTCGGTCGCCCTTTTGCTACCGCTGTGTATATCAAGGCGCATATCAAACAGTAGTTGCTAGAATTTTCCCCTTTAAAATCAAGTAATTAGGTGTGATATGCTGCTGATGATCGACAACTACGATTCGTTTACCTACAACATCGTCCAGTATTTCGGCGAGCTCGGTGCCGACGTGCGCACCTATCGCAACGACGAAATCACCCTCGAGGAAATCGAGGCGCTGGCGCCCGACCATATCTGCGTCTCGCCCGGACCGTGCAGCCCCAGGGAAGCCGGCATCTCGGTGGCAGTGCTGCAGCACTTCGCCGGCCGCGTGCCCCTGCTGGGCGTGTGCCTTGGCCACCAGGCCATCGGCGAAGCCTTCGGCGGCAAGGTGATCCGCGCCAAGCAGGTGATGCACGGCAAGGTCAGCCGCATCGAGACCACGCAGGAAGGCGTGTTCGCCGGGCTGCCCAGGCATTTCGACGTGACGCGCTATCATTCGCTGGCGATCGAGCGCGAGACGCTGCCGGATTGCCTGGAAGTGACGGCCTGGACGCCGGACGGCGAGATCATGGGCGTGCGCCACAAGGAGTTCGACATCGAAGGCGTGCAGTTCCACCCCGAGTCGATCCTGTCCGAGCACGGCCACGCGCTGCTGGCCAACTTCGTCAAGGCGCGCCGATGAGGCGCACCGACACGCCCAGCGCGCCCACGCCGGCCAGCGGCCACCCGAGACTTCACGCGAACGCCGAAGAACAACACCAGACCGAGACCGCCATGTCCATCACGCCCCAGGAAGCCCTCACCCGCTGCATCGAACACCGCGAGATCTTCCATGACGAAATGCTGCACCTGATGCGGCAGATCATGCAGGGGCAGATGTCCCCGGTGATGGCCGCGGCCATCCTGACCGGGCTGCGCGTGAAGAAGGAAACCATCGGCGAGATCTCCGCGGCCGCGCAGGTCATGCGCGAATTCGCCAACAAGGTGCCGGTGCAAGACCGCGAGAACTTCGTCGACATCGTCGGCACCGGCGGCGACGGCTCGCATACCTTCAATATCAGCACCGCCTCGATGTTCGTCGCGGCCGCGGCCGGCGCGCGCATCGCCAAGCACGGCAACCGCGGCGTGAGCTCCAAGTCGGGCAGCGCGGACGTGCTGGAAGCGCTGGGCGTCAACATCATGCTCACGCCCGAGCAGGTCGGCCACTGCATCGAGCAGACCAGCATCGGCTTCATGTTCGCGCCCACCCACCACCCGGCCATGAAGAACGTGGCGCCGATCCGCAAGGAAATGGGCGTGCGCACCATCTTCAATATCCTGGGCCCGCTGACCAACCCGGCCGACGCGCCCAATATCCTGATGGGCGTGTTCCATCCCGACCTGGTCGGTATCCAGGTGCGCGTGATGCAGCGCCTGGGCGCCAAGCACGCGCTGGTGGTCTACGGCAAGGACGGCATGGACGAGGTCTCGCTCGGCGCCGCCACGCTGGTCGGCGAGCTCAAGGACGGCGAGGTGCGCGAATACGAGATCCACCCCGAGGACTTCGGCCTGTCGATGATCTCCAACCGGGGCCTCAAGGTGGCCGACGCCACCGAGTCCAAGGAAATGCTGCTCGAGGCGCTGACCGATGTGCCTGGCACCCCGCGCGAGATCGTCTCGCTCAACGCCGGCGCCGCGCTGTACGCCGCCAACGTGGCCAGCTCGATCGAGGACGGCATCCGCCGCGCACGCGAAGCCATCGCCAGCGGCGCCGCGCGCGAGAAGCTCGACCAGTTCGTGCGCGCCACCCAGCAGTTCAAGTAAGCCGGGCCGCGAGCCGCGCCGACACACCGCAAGAGAAACACGCATGTCCGATATCCTGCAGAAGATCCTGGCCGTCAAGGCCGATGAAGTCAGCGCCGCGCGCAAGAAGCGCGACCTGCCCAGCCTGCGCGCCGAAGCCGAGAGCCTGCGCGCCGAGCCCGGCCTGGCGCCGCGCGGCTTCGAGCGCGCGCTGCGCGAGAAGATCGCCGCCGGCCACGCCGGCGTGATCGCCGAAGTGAAGAAAGCCTCGCCGTCCAAGGGCGTGCTGCGCGAGCAGTTCGTGCCCGAGGCGATCGCGGAAAGCTACGCCAGCCACGGCGCGGCCTGCCTGTCCGTGCTGACCGACGTGAATTTCTTCCAGGGCCACGCCGATTTCCTCAAGCGCGCGCGCGGCGCCTGCCCGCTGCCCGCCCTGCGCAAGGACTTCATGGTCGACCTGTACCAGGTCTATGAAGCGCGCACCTGGGGCGCCGACGCCATCCTGCTGATCGTCTCCGCGCTCGACCCCGGCCTGATGGCCGAGCTCGAAGCCTGCGCCCACGAACTCGGCATGGACGTGCTGGTGGAAGTGCACGGCGGCGAAGAGCTCGATGCCGCGCTGCGCCTGAAGACGCCGCTGCTGGGCGTGAACAACCGCAACCTGCGCACCTTCGAGGTCTCGCTCGACAACACGCTGGAACTGCTGCCGCGCATCCCGTCCGACCGGCTGGTGGTGACCGAATCCGGCATCCTCGGCCCGGCCGACGTGCAGCGCATGCGCGATGCCAATGTGCACGCCTTCCTGGTCGGCGAAGCGTTCATGCGCGCGCCCGATCCGGGCGTCGAGCTGGCACGCCTGTTCGCCTGAATGTTCGCCTGAACGTTCGCCCGGGCATTCGCCCGACCCGCGCCCGTCCGCGGCTCCCACCGGAATCCTCGATCAAGATGGCCCAGGAAATCGAACTCAAGCTGGCAGTGCCGGACGGCGCCATGCCCGCGCTGGCGGCATGGCTGGACGCGCACGGCGAGGCCCGCGGCGAGCACACGCTGCTCAACGTCTACCTCGACACCCCCGCGCGCGACCTGGCCCGCGCCCGTGCCGCGCTGCGGCTGCGGCGCCGCGGCGAGCAATGGCTGCAAACCCTGAAGACGGCGGGCAAGAGCGAGGCCGGCCTGGCCGCCCGTCATGAATGGGAAACCAAGGTCRCCGCCGAGGCCATCGAACTCGACGCCTTCCCGCCCGAGGCCCGCGCGTTGCTGGCGCCGCTGGCAGCCACGCTGGGCCCGGTGTTCCGCACCGATTTCACGCGGCGTACCTGGCTGGTCGAGCAGGACGGCGCGCGCATCGAAGCCGCGCTGGACGTGGGCGAGATCACGGCGCCGGGCACGACTGCGCGCGACACCATCCACGAACTCGAGCTGGAATGGCTGCCAGGCGAGGCAGACCAGTCGCCCACGCAGGCCGTGGCCGAAGCCGCGCTGCGCGCGCTGGCGAGGCGCCTGCAGAACGTGGCGCCGCTCACGGCATCCGACCAGAGCAAGGCCGCGCGTGGCTACCGGCTTGCCGGTGTCGCCGGAGCCTGACGCGCCGGCGTGCCGCACCCGGGGTGCACCCTGCGCCCCACCAACCCCTATCCTCCGCAAAGCACCCGCATGAGCAAACCAATGAGCGCACAGGCCGACCTGTTCGCCCCGGCCGCCGCCAGGGCGCCATCGGCCCCGGCCAGCCTGGCCGCCCAGGCGGCGGCGCTGCCCTCCGCCTGGCGTGAACTGCTGGCGCCGTGCATGCACGGCGCCGGCTGGCAGGAACTCGCCGCCTTTGTCGACGGCGAGCGCGATGCCGGCAAGCCGGTCTTCCCGCACGACGTTTTCCACGCCCTGCATCTCACCCCGCCCGGGACGGTCAAGGTGGTGATCCTGGGCCAGGACCCGTATCACGGCACCGGCACCGTCGGCGGCAGCGAGATCCCGCAGGCGCACGGCCTGGCCTTCTCGGTGCCGGACGGGGTGCGCGTGCCGCCGAGCCTGCGCAATATCTTCAAGGAGATCGCCGCCGAATACGGCGACGGCGTACCCGCGCCCGCCTCCGGCAACCTCGAAGGCTGGGCGCGCCAGGGCGTGCTGCTGCTCAACACGGTGCTGACGGTGGAACAGGGCCAGGCCGCCAGCCACGCCAAGCGCGGCTGGGAAGCCGTGACCGACTGCCTGATCCAGGCACTGTCCGCCGCCCGCCCGAACCTGGTGTTCCTGTTGTGGGGCAGCCACGCGCAGGCCAAGAAGCCGCTGCTGGCCGGCGCGCATTGCGTGCTGGAAGCGCCGCACCCGTCGCCGCTGTCCGCCCACCGCGGCTTCCTTGGCTGCGGCCATTTCAAGCTGGCCAATGCATGGCTGGAGAAGCACGGCGTGGCGCCGGTGGACTGGCGCGCGAGCTGAGCCGCCAGGCCCCGGCCCCTGGACCCTAGGCCGTCGGACGGAAGTCGAAACTGTCGAACTCGCCCTCCCCGGCCTGTACCTCCAGCCCGCTGACCTGCGCGGCGGGCGGCCCGCGCCGCATCCATTCGCGCAGCGCCGCCAGCTGTTCGGGCGGGCCGTAGGCCATCACCTCCACCGAACCGTCGTGCCGGTTGCGCACCCATCCGCCCAGGCCCAGCGCGCGGGCCTGGTCCTCGCAGGCGGCGCGGTAACCCACGCCCTGCACCCTCCCCGTGACAACGATGCGCCAGGCTACCGGCCGATGCGCCCACTGGGGTCCCGTGTGCTGTTCCATCTGGCGATCCATCTGGTCCCTCCTCGCCGTTGCTTGAAACGGCTGCAAAACACAATACAGGTAAACTAGGCGGCCACCCCGAGCGTTACCAGTATGGGCATGCCACCCGGGGTAACGCCGACAGCGCCGCGCCGGCGCCCTGCCGGGGCCTCCGGGTTCCGTGCACAACCCGCCCGCGGCCACGCAGCGCCGCACGCCCCGCGCGCCGGTCTTTCCGGGCCAGCCGGGCCATCCGATCCCGCCGGCAACCGCGGCCACCGAACTTCAGCCAACAAGATGCAGCAAGCCGAACACGACCAGGCCAGCTCGATCAACTCTCCTGGCTACGTCAGCCAGTTGCTGACCGCGCCACCGAACCGCTTCGACCTGGCGCTGCTGCCCATCATCCTGGCGGTGATCGTGCTGGTGGCCTTCGCCGCGCGGGGGATGGACGTGCCCTACCGCCCCGGCGAGCCGCTGGAAGTGCACCTGGACATCGCCTACCTGCCGTACTACCTGCTGCGCACCAGCATCCGCATGCTGCTGGCGCTGGCCGCCTCGCTGCTGTTCTCGTTCGCCTTCGCGGCGCTGGCTTCCAAGAACCGCACCGCCGAGAAGGTCATGGTGCCGGCGCTGGACATCCTGCAGTCGATCCCGGTGCTGGGCTTCCTGTCGATCACCGTGACAGGCTTTATCGCGCTGTTCCCGGGCAGCCTGGTCGGGGTGGAATGCGCGGCGATCTTCGCCATCTTCACCTCGCAGGCGTGGAACATGGCATTCAGCCTGTACCAGTCGATCCGCACCATCCCCAGCGACCTGGTCGAGGCCGCGGCCATGTTCCGGCTTTCCGCATGGCAGAAATTCTGGCGCCTCGAAGTGCCGTTCGCCATGCCGGGGCTGCTGTGGAACATGATGATGTCGATGTCCGGCGGCTGGTTCTTCGTGGTGGCCTCCGAAGCCATCTCGGTGTCTGGCAACGATATCAAGCTGCCAGGCATCGGCTCCTATATCTCGCTGGCCATCCAGCAGCAGAACCTGGCGGCCATCGGCTGGGCCATCCTGGCGATGCTGGTCGGCATCGTCCTGTACGACCAGTTGCTGTTCCGCCCGCTCATCGCCTGGGCCGACCGCTTCCGCTTCGAGACCATGGCGCAGGAAAACGAGCCGCAATCGTGGCTGCTCAACCTGCTGCGCCGCTCGGAATGGGTCAGCCTGCTGCTGGGCCGCACCGCCGCGCTGGCCGAGCGCACGCTGGCCTGGGGTTCCGCGCGCAAGGCAACCGCATCGCAGAACGGCGACAGCCGGCGCACGCTGTGGTTCGAGCGCGCCAGCACCATCGTCATTACGCTGATCGCGGTGGCGGCGCTGTACCGCGTGATGCACTTCGTGCGCACCGAGGTGGGCTGGAGCGAGGTCGGCCACGTGCTGTGGCTGGGCACGCTGACCATGGTGCGGGTGATCGTGCTGATCTCGCTGGCGGCGGTGATCTGGGTGCCGATCGGCATCCGCATCGGCCTGAACCCGAAAGTGGCGCGCATCGCCCAGCCGGTGGCGCAGTTCCTGGCGGCCTTCCCGGCCAACCTGATGTTCCCGCTGGTGGTGATGCTGATCGTGCGCTTCGGCCTGAACCCGGAAATCTGGCTCAGCCCGCTGATGATCTTCGGCACGCAGTGGTACATCCTGTTCAATGTGATCGCCGGCGCCTCCGGCATCCCCACCGAACTGAAGCTGGCCGCGCGCAACTTCGGCCTGCGCGGCTGGCTGATGTGGAAGCGCTTCCTGGTGCCGGCGGTGTTCCCCAGCCTGCTGACCGGCCTGGTGACCGCGGCCGGTGGCTCGTGGAACGCCAGCATCGTGTCCGAATACGTGACCTGGGGCGACCGCACGCTGGTCGCCACGGGCCTGGGCAGCTATATCGCGGAGATGACCGCCAAGGGCGACTTCCCCCGCATCGCGCTGGGCATCGGCGTGATGGCGGTGTTCGTGGTGGGCTTCAACCGCCTGCTGTGGAACCGCCTCTACCTGCTAGCGCAGGAACGCACCCGTCTCTGATTTTCAGCATCCGTACCGGAATTCCATCATGGCAAGCTCTCCCGCAACCACAGCCGCAACCGTAGCCGAACCCGTGGTCGAACTGCGCGGCGTCTCCAAGATGTTCCGCACCGCGGACCGCACCGACCGCGCCGTGCTTGAAGGCGTGGACCTCACCCTGAAGCGCGGCGAGATCGTCGCCATGCTGGGCAAGTCCGGTTCGGGCAAGTCCACCCTGCTGCGCATCATGGCCGGGCTGGTGCGCGCCGACCACGGCGAGGTGCAGTTCCGCGGCCAGCCGCTGCGCGGCACCGCCGAGGGCATCGCCATGGTGTTCCAGTCGTTCGCGCTGTTCCCGTGGCTGACCGTGCAGCAGAACGTGGAGCTCGGGCTCGAAGCGCAGGGCGTGCAGAAGGAAGCGCGCGCACGGCGCGCCGAGGCGGCGATCGACATGATCGGCCTGTCCGGCTTCAACAGCGCGCTGCCGCGCGAGCTCTCCGGCGGCATGCGCCAGCGCGTGGGCATTGCGCGCGCGCTGGTGACCGAGCCCGACCTGCTGCTGATGGACGAGGCTTTTTCCGCGCTCGACGTGCTCACCGGCGAGACGCTGCGCGACGAAATGCTCGACCTGTGGGAAGACGGCCGCACCAATATCAAGTGCATCCTGATCGTCTCGCACAATATCGAGGAGGCAGTCATGATGGCCGACCGCATCGTGATCCTGTCGAGCGACCCGGGCCGTATCCGCGCCGAGGTGAAAATACCCTTCCCGCGTCCGCGCAACCGCGATTCGGCGCAAGTGCGCGGGCTGATCGACGAGGTCTATACGCTGATGACCTCGCCCGCCGCGCTGGGGCCGCGCGTCACCGCGCTGGCGGCCGCCAGCAATATCGGCTACCGCCTGCCGGACGCCGACATCAGCCAGATGGAAGCCATCCTCGACCTGCTGTGCGAGGCGCCCTTCCACGGCCGCGCCGACCTGCCGCACCTGGCCGAGGAAGCCGGCCTCACCGACGACGACCTGCTGCCCGCCTGCGAGGCGCTGCATCTGCTGCAGCTGGCCACCATCGAGCGCGGCGACATCAGCGCCACCGGCCTGGGCCGCGTCTATTACGAGACCGAGCCGCCCGAGCGCAAGGTGCTGTTCGGCAAGCAGTTGCTGCTGCACGTGGCCCTGGCCGCGCATATCCGCCGCGAGCTCGAGCAATCGGAGGACGGCGAGATCCGCGAGGAACATGTGCTGCGCGAGCTCGAGGACTTCCTCAAGCCGGAAGAAGCCGAGCGCGTGCTGACCGCCGCCATCGAATGGGGCCGCTATGGCGAGGTGTACGAGTACAGCTACAACAGCGGCATGCTGACGCTGCCGCGCGAGGAGCATCCGGCCGGCGGCACAAGTACCCAGCCCTGAGCGGCCGCACGCGACGCTAGCGCTGGCGCATGGCGCGCCCGATGGCGCCGGTGCGCAGCGCGATCTTGGCGGCGTCCTCGCGCAGCGCGCGCAGGCGGCGCTCCAGGATGGCGTTGGCTGCGCGGCCCGTGGAACTGGCCGTGCTGGCGGTGCCGCCCGGCTCGCGGGTGGCGCTGCTGGCGCGGGACAGCTCGCCCGAGGCGGCGGCCTGCGCCAGCACGTCGGCGCGGCGGCGATCGGCGGAATCGGCCAGGCGGGCCCGGCGCTCGCTGGCCTCGTCTGCGGTGGAGGTGGCCTCGAGCGCAGCATTGAGCGCGGCCGCCGCCAGCGGGGCCGCGCGGGCAGGCCCGGCCTCGACACCGGATTGCGGCGCGGCATGCGCCACGGCGGTTGCCGGCTCCCCCGCCGCCCGCACGAACCCCGCCCCCCGGCCGCCCGCGCGGTCATCTTCCACCAGCCGCTCGCTTGCCAGCGCCAGGCTGTTGGTGGCGGCGTCGGTCGCCTGGCGGATGGCGCCTTCGGCGGCCGGCAGGTCAAGCTCGCCGTAGTGCTCCCGCACCTGGATACGCATCGCCGCCACATGCGCGGCCACCAGGTAGTTCTGCACGATAAAGCGGTTCAGGTTGTCCACCGCGCGGTGCCGGCTCTTGGGCTCGTCCAGCATGCGCTGGAACGAGCCGATCAGTGCCGACAGGCTGTCCATGAACTGCTTGCGCTGCACGCGGTAGGCAAAGTCGTCCTTGGCCACGCGCAGCAGCAGGTCGCGCGTGGCGGCGATATAGCGGCGGTTGGACTGCAGCACGTTCTCTACCAGCGCGGGCAGCGCGCGGTACTCCCAGCTCGGCAGCACGAAGCTGAACACCGAGGCGATCACCCCGCCGATCACCGTGTCGATCAGCCGCTCCCCCGCCACCGTGGCGCTGCCCGGCATCAGCAGGTTGATCTGGATGAGCACCTGCACGCAGGCGGCGATGGCCGTGTAGCGGTACTTGATGGTGGAGAACGCCGTGCTCGCCACCAGCGCCAGGAACAGCACGCCCAGCAGCACCAGCGGCTGGTGCACCACCCGCAGCACGGCCACCGAGATCACGCAGCCGATCAGCGTGCCGATCAGGCGGTCGTTGTAGCGTTGCTTGGTCATGCTGAAGTTGGGCTTCAGGATGACGATGATGGTCAGCAGGATCCAGTAGCTGTGCGAGACATAAGGCAGGTGGTCGGCGATCCACAGCCCTGCCCACACCGCCATCGTGATGCGCAGCGCAAAGCGGAAGGCCGGGGACTTCCAGTTGAGGTTGTCGCGCAGCACCTTCAGCTCATAGCGCTGGCGCGTGAGGAACGGCGTCATGTCCGGGCCCGGCAGCACCTTGGAAGGCTCCACCGGCGTGCGTGACGCCTCGTGCAGCTGCCCCACCAGCGCGATGGCGCCCTTGATCATGTCCAGCGTCTCGACCACCGCTGTCATCGCCGCGGGATTGATGTGGTGATGGCGCAGCTGCGCGATCTCGTCCTGGACCGCGCGCAGCTCCTGCCGGTAATCCACCTCGGCATAGGAGTAGCGCCCGCGCGTGATGTCGTAGGCGATCGACTCCACGTCCTCGCACATCAGCTGCACCAGCCGGCGCAGGTGGTCCAGCACCGGCGTGGCGGCAAAGGTCTGGCGCAGCAGCGGGTAGTCGTTGTTGGTGGAGAGGATGTACTCGTAGAGGTCCAGCATGCGCATGTGGACCTGCACCAGCAGCCCGTCATGCGTGGTGCGGTTGCCGCGCAGCACGAGGTCGCGCGCGGCCTGCTGGCGCTCGGCCACCACGATCTGCTGGCGCACCAGCTGGTTGAACTGCGCTTCGTAGTCGTTGCCGGCGTCGTAGAAGCMGGCCTTGATGTCGAGGTAGCCCGCCATCTCGTACAGCGCTTCGGCCAGGATCTGCTGCTTGGTACGCCGCTGCGTGGCCCAGCTCACCACCATGGCGTAGGCCATGTAGGCCACCGCGCCCACGCCGAACAGCAGCGCATGCTCCAGCGCGCGCCGCACCACGAAGTCCTCGTTGATGGTGAGCGTCATGACGAACAAGGCCGAGAACTGCAGCGGCAAGGTCTTGTTGCCGTACACCGTCATCATGCCGGCCATGAACGTCACCAGCACCAGCACCACCGGCATCACGCGCGGGAACGGCGTGGCCATGGCCACCGCCAGCGTGACTGCCGTGCACAGCAGCACGCTGGCCAGCATCTCGTTGAACTTGTGGTTGAACGGGCTGGGCAGGTCCATCAGGCTGGTGCACAGCGCGCCCATCGACACCACCATGGCAGTGGGCAGGTCCGCGAACTGCATGGCGATCAGCGTGGCGCCGATCACCCCCGTGGCCGAGCGCAGGCCACGGTACACATAGTGCGAGTAGATAAAGGTGCGGGCGTCGTGCGCGTATTGCATGTGGCGGCTCGGGGGCTGGGCCTTGTCGGCGGAATGTCTGCCTGCCGGCCTACTGGCCGAGCCAGCGCGCCCGCATGGCCTGGCGGCCACCCTCGGCCGTCACGGTGTACTGCAGCGCCGGCTCGCGCGCGAAGGTCACCGGCAGCACATGCAGCTCGTCGCGGCGGAATACATGACATTCGGCGCTGTCGCCGGCGCGGTAGCGCGCCAGYAACTTGTCCAGCTGCCCGGGCGCCGCGCGCAGGCCGTCCACCGCGGCCAGCAGGTCGCCCGCCGACAGCCCGGCCGCCTGGCCGGCGCCGCCGTCGAGCACCTGCGTGATACGCACCCAGCCGTCCTCGCTCTTGGTCTTGATGCCGAGCGCGGCATTGCGCTCCGGCTTGGTGGGCACCGCCTTGATGCCGAACGGCTTGAACAGCGCCGCCAGCTGCAGCTCGCCCGTGCCTTCGGTCAGCGCGCGCAGCAACGAGCCCAGGCGCAGGCCGCTGACCTCGTCGACCAGGGCATGAACTTCGGCCTCGGTCACGCCGCGCTGCTGCGCGCCCGGCGCATAGAAGCCGCTGCCGTAGCGCTGCCACAGCGCACGCATGATGTCGTCGAGCGAGCGGCGGTTGCGGGTCTTGGCGCGGATGGTGAGATCGAGGGCCAGCGCCACCAGGGAACCCTTGGTGTAGTAACTGACGATGGCGTTTGGCGCGTTCTCGTCCTGGCGGTAGTACTTGGTCCAGGCGTCGAAGGAGCTGTCGGCCACGCTCTGCTTGGTGCGGCCGTTGCCGCGCAACACGCCGTTCCAGGTCTTGGCCAGCAGCTCGACGTACTGCGCCTCGGTGATGGCGCCGCTGCGCACCAGCATCAGGTCGTCGTAGTAGCTGGTGAAGCCCTCGAACAGCCACAGCAGCGGCGTGTGCGTTTCCTCGCGCAGCCGGTACGGCACGAAGGCCGCCGGCTTGATGCGCTTGACGTTCCAGGTATGGAAATACTCGTGGCTGCACAGGCCGAGGAAGGTGCGATAGCCCTCGGTGGCCTCTGCCTTGCCGATTGCCGGCAGGTCGGCGCGCGCGCACATCAGTGCGGTGCTGGCGCGGTGCTCCAGGCCACCGTAGCCATCCGTGGTGACCATCGTCATGAAGACGTAGCGGCGGTTGCTGTCGAGGAACGGCGCGCGCTCGGTCTTGGGCTCGAACAGGCGGATCTGCGCTTCGCAGATCCGCTTGAGGTCGCGGCACACGCGCTCCAGGTCCAGCTGCGGCACGCGGCCGGTGAAGACCACGTCGTGCTGGGCGCCACAGGCGCGGAAGCTGCCCAGCGTGAAGGTGCCCATCTCGACCGGGTGGTCGACCAGCTCGTCGTAGTCGGCCACCTGGTAGCGGCCGAAGCCGTAGCGCCTGGCGCCGCCGCGGCCCGGGGCCTCGCGCATGGCGGTGGCAACGCGCCAGCCGGCATACGCCTCGCCCGCGGGCGGCAGGATGTCCACCGTGCAGGGCTGATGTTCCTGCCCTTCGGCGCAGAGGAAGACCGAGCTGCCGTTGAAGAAGCCGTGCGTGGCGTCCAGGTGCGCGGCGCGCACCGACAAGTCCCAGGCATAGACCTCGTAGCTCAGCGTCAGCGGCCCGCTTGCGGGCGCCGCCTGCCAGCTCTGCTTGTCCAGCTTGGTCAGCGCGACCTGCTTGCCGGCGGCATCGGCGCGGATGCGCACGATATTGCGGGCGAAGTCGCGGATCATGTAGCTGCCGGGAATCCACGCAGGCAGGTAGAACTGCTGGCCGGCGGGATCGGGGGCGTCCACCGTGACGGTGACGGCGAACAGG
>NZ_JBFTND010000114.1:0-22942 GCF_056397305.1 Cupriavidus sp. 05N40 | reverse complement strand
TCTATGAACCGATGCTGGCCTGGGCGCTGGACCACAAGCGCACCGTGGTGGGCATCGCGCTGGGCCTGCTGGTGGCCACCGTCGGCGTGGGCAAATTCCTCGGCAGCGAGTTCCTTCCCGAGCTGGACGAAGGCTCGATGTGGGTCAGCTTCGACCTGCCGGCCTCGGTCTCGCTCGACGAGGCACGCGACCAGGCCCGCCGCCTGCGCACCGTGATCCGCAAGACGCCCGAGGTCAACACCACCATCTCCAAGGTGGGCCGCCCCGACGACGGCACCGATCCCAAGCTGATCAACACCGTCGAGATCCTGGTCGACCTGAAGAACGACAAGCAGTGGCGCGCCGGCTACGACAAGCGCAAGATCATCAACGAGATCAACGCCAACCTGCGCCAGCTGCCCGGCATCGAGCCCAACTTCTCGCAGCCGGTGCGCGACAACATCCTCGAGAGCATCTCCCAGATCAAGGGCCAGATCGTGATCAAGGTGCAGAGCGACAGCCTCGAGCACAACAAGCGCGTGGCCGACCAGATCCTCGCCAACGTGCAGTCGGTCAAGGGCGTGATGCGCGCCTTCATCGACCGCGACGGCGAACTGCCGCAGTACGTGCTGGACTTCGACCGTGCCCAGGCCGCCCGCTACGGCATCAACGTGGCCGACGTGCAGGACCTGATGGAGACCGCGCTGGCCGGCAAGGCCGCCACCGAACTGTGGGAAGGCGAGAAGCACTTCAGCGTGGCCGTGCGCCWGAAGCCGGGCGAGCGCGAGCTGCCCAACCTGCCGAACATCTTCATGCAGACCGCCGACGGCGCGCAGGTGCCGCTGTCGCAACTGGTGCACTTCCGCGCCGCTTCGGGCGCGATGAACATCAGCCGCGAGAACGGCCAGCGCACCACGTCGATCGGCATCTTCATCCACGACCGCGACATGGGCAGCGTGGTGAAGGACATGCAGGCGCTGGTGGCCAAGAACGTCAAGGCCGACGACGTCAAGATCAGCTGGTCCGGCGAGTTCGAGAATCAGGAACGCGCCATGGCACGCCTGTCGATCGTGGTGCCGCTGTCGGTGCTGGTGATCTTCCTGCTGCTGTTCAACGCCTTCAAGTCGTTCAAGAGCGCCACGCTGATCATCTCGAACATTCCGTTCGCGCTGATCGGCGGCGTGTTCGCGCTGTTCCTCACCGGCATTCCGCTGYCGGTGTCGGCGGCCATCGGCTTTATCGCGCTGTTCGGCCAGGCCGTGCTCAACGGCGTGGTGATGGTGACCTACTTCAACCAGCTGCGCGACGAGGGCATGCCGGTGCGACAGGCCGTGCTGACCGGTTCGATGGACCGCCTGCGCACGGTGCTGATGACCGCGCTGCTGGCCATGCTGGGCCTGTTCCCGATGGCCATCTCGCGCGCCATCGGCTCGGAGACCCAGCGGCCGCTGGCGATCGTCATCATCGGCGGCCTGATCACGGCCACCATGCTGACGCTGATCGTGCTGCCCACGCTGTACGAATGGATGGTCGGGCGCAGCTGGCCCGACGAAGAAAACGGCAACGCGGACAATAACCGCTTGCCGGATTCGACGCCGGCCTGAAAGATGCCCGCCACTTCTGGTGGCGGGCTCTCCTCACATCTCGATGTCCGGATCGCTCCGGAAATCCGTGAAAATTCCCGCGAACGTCCGTGAACGCCCGCGGAAATTCTATTCCGTGCCAGGCAGCCCTGCCTGGACGCGCTGGCTCAGGCGCTCGCCGCTGGCCAGCAGGACCGTGACTTCCACACCCGCCGCAAGGTCTTGGCAGGCCGGGCGGCTGGTGCCGGAGAGCGACAGGCTGACGCCGCGCGGGCACACGGAAACAGCGCTCGCCGCCCCATCGGTATCGACGGTGACGGCGCCATAGCCGGCCCGCATCGACAGGCCGGAAGCCTGGCGCCAGGTCCAGGCCGCGGGCGGCTGGCTTGCGGTGACATCGGTGCCGTCCGCGCGCAGCAGCGCGGCGGTGGCGGTGAGGCGCGGCGCGCCAGGCGTGAGCGGGGTGTCGTCGTAGCTGAGCTGCAGGCGCCAGGCGCCGTGCCGGACCTGCCCGGCCGCTCGTGCCGGCCGGGTCTCGACGGTGAGCGCTACCTCACCTTGCATGTCGCGCCAGCTCTCGCGCAAGGTGTGCGCGCAGGCATGGAACAGCGTGATGAGCGGATGACGGCCACGTCGTCGGCCAGCGACATGGCCCATGAGCGGCCCCGAGTGCAGCGGCATGATTTCCCCGTATCTTTTTTGCGCGACCACTCTACAAAGCGGCCCGCCGGGGCGCATCACCCATTCATGGGATAGACCCCGCTTTTTTGCGTCCCCGGAGCGTGCCGGTCAGCCCTGGCGCGGCGCCTGCGCCAGCTCGCCCACGCGCGCGATCACCTCGGCCAGCAGTGCCGAGCGGTCGTCGGCACGGTAACTCATCATCACCGGCGAGGTGAAGCCGGGGGCATTGATCGGCACATAGGCCACGTCGTCGCGATGCAGCCGCTGCACCGAGGCCGGCACCAGGCAGATGCCCAGCCCGGCAGCGACCAGGCCGATGGCGGTCTGCAGCTCGTTGGCTTCCTGCACCACGCGCAATTGCAGGCCGCGCGTGCGGAACAGCGCCAGCACATGGTCGGCGTAACTCGGCCGTGGCCGCGCGGGGTAGAGCACGAACGGATAGGTGGCGAGCTGGTCCGGCGTCATCGGCGCGCGGCCCAGCGCGGGGTGGCCGCCCGGCACCGCCACCATCAGCGGCTCGGCCATCACCACGCTGCGGGTGATGGCGGGATCATCCAGCACGATGCGGCCAAAGCCGATATCGATGCGCCCGGCCTTGAGCGCTTCTACCTGCTGCACCGTGGTGAGTTCGGACAGRCTCACTTCCAGCGACGTGTCGGAGCCGCGCACCTGGCGGATCAGCTCGGGCAGGAAGCCGTATAGCACCGACGGCACGAAGCCGATGCCGAACCAGTGTTTTTCGTTGCGGCCGATGCGCCGCGTGCCTTCCATGATCTCGTCGATGCGCTGGTTGAGCTGGAGCGACTGCTCCAGCAGGAAGCGGCCCGCTTCGGTCAGGCGCACCGTGCGCGAGGAGCGGTCCAGCAGCACCGTGCCGAGCTCATCCTCCAGCTGGCGGATCTGGCGCGACAGCGGCGGCTGGGCGATATGCAGGCGCTCGGCGGCGCGGGTGAAGTTGAGCTCGGCCGCGACGGCCTGGAAATAGCGCAGGTGGCGAAGCTCCATGGCCATGTCCTTTCATACTTTCAAGGTATTGATCGGGACATACTCGGTCTTGGACACCCGCAATGTCAAGCCACATACTGCATGGGAGCGTATTGCCGGCGCACCGCCAGCGATTTCATACCCCGGTAGACATAAAGGTAGTCACTCAGCATGAAAGCAACCGTCGCCTCCGTCGAAGCCATCCTGGTGGACCTGCCCACCATTCGCGCGCACCAGCTGGCCATGACCACCATGCAGCGCCAGACCCTGGTCATCGTGCGGCTGCGCTGCAGCGACGGCATCGAGGGGATCGGCGAAGCCACCACCATCGGCGGCCTGAGCTACGGCGACGAAAGTCCCGAAGGCATCAAGCTGACCATCGATACCTACCTGGCGCCCGCGCTTGCCGGCATCGACGCGTGCAATATCCACGCCGCCATGCAGCGCCTGGGCTCGGTGGCGCGCGGCAACCGCTTTGCCAAGTCGGCGCTGGAAAGCGCGCTGCTCGACGCCCAGGGCAAACGCCTGGGCCTGCCGCTGTCCGAACTGCTGGGCGGCGCCGTGCGTCCCAACCTGGCCTGCCTGTGGACCCTCGCCAGCGGCGATACCGGCCGCGACATCGAAGAGGCCGAGTCCCTGCTGGCGGCGCGCCGGCACAACACCTTCAAGCTCAAGATCGGCCGCCGTTCCGTGCGTGACGACGTGGCGCACGTCTCGGCCATCAAGCGCGCGCTGGGCGACCGCGCCCGCGTCACGGTGGACGTCAACCAGGCCTGGAACGAGGCCGACGCCGCCACCGGCATCGCCATGCTGGAAGCCGCCGGCATCGATCTGGTGGAGCAGCCGGTGCCGCGCGAGCAGCGCGGCGCGCTGGCCCGCCTGGCGGCCCGTTTCGTGGTGCCGGTGATGGCCGACGAAGCGGTGTGCGGACCCGAGGATGCCATGGAGCTGGCGCGCCTGGCCGCCGCCGACGTGTTCGCGCTGAAGATCTCCAAGTCGGGCGGCATCTTCGAGATGCTGCGCACCGCGGCGGTGGGCGATGCCGCCGGCATCGCGCTGTACGGCGGCACCATGCTCGAAGGCAGCGTGGGCACCATCGCCGCCGCGCATGGCTTCTGCACCTTGCCGCGCCTGGCCTGGGGCACCGAGTTGTTCGGCCCGCTGCTGCTCAAGGACGACGTGGTGACGGCACGCCCCGAATACCGCGACTTCGCGCTGCACCTGCCGGAGGGCCCGGGGCTGGGCCTGACGCTGGATGAAGACAAGCTGACGCACTACCGCCGCGCCTGATTGGCCGCGGCGATCGATTAACGCAAAGAACGCAACAAGGACGAGAACATGCTGTTCCTGGTGAGAATGGACGTAAAGCTGCCGGCCGACATGCCGGCGGCGCAGGCAGACGAGATCAAGGCGCGCGAGAAGGCGTATTCGCAGGACCTGCAGCGCCAGGGCAAGTGGCCGCATATCTGGCGCGTGGTGGGCGAGTACGCCAACTACAGCGTCTTCGATGCCGAGACCAACGACGAACTGCACGCCATGCTGTCCGGCCTGCCGCTGTTCTCGTACATGGAGATCCACGTCACGCCGCTGGCCAAGCATCCCTCGTCGATCAAGTAGCACGGCGGCGCCGCGCAACGCCTGGATGCCTGCATTGCCTGCGCGCCGCTTTCCATTCTGGCCCCCGATCCCGATTCCATAAATCCAAGAGGAGACTTTGATGCGCCTGCCATTCCTGCGCGCCTTTGCCATGGGCGCCGCCTGCGCACTGGCCACCCTGGCCGCGACGCCCGCGGCCCACGCCGGCACCTGGCCCGAGAAGCCGATCCGCTGGGTCGTGCCATTCCCCGCCGGCGGCGCCATGGACAATATCGCCCGCACGCTGGGCGAGGAAATGTCGGCCTCGCTCGGCCAGGCCATCGTGGTGGAAAACCGCCCCGGCGCGGGCGGCAATATCGGCGCCGAGATGGTGGCGCGCTCGCCCGCGGATGGCTACACGCTGATCATCGTGGCCAACGGCATGGCGGTGAATCCGGCTCTGTACGGCCGCCTGAACTATGACCCGGTGAAGGACTTCGCCCCGGTCTCGCTGCTGGCGGTGGTGCCCAATGTGCTGGTCACGAGCAAGGTCAAGAAGTTGCCGGCCACGGTGCCCGACCTGATCGCCGCGGCGCGCGCCAACCCGGACAAGTACACCTACGCGTCGGCCGGCAACGGCACCTCGATCCACCTGGCCGGCGAGCTCTTCACCTCGCTGGCCGAGGTCAAGATGCTGCACGTGCCGTACAAGGGCAGCGGCCCCGCCATGACCGACCTGCTCGGCGGCCAGGTCGACTACATGTTCGACAGCATCACCTCGGCCAAGCCGCATATCGATGCCGGCAAGCTCACGGCGATCGCGGTCACCACCAGCAAGCGCTCCAGCGCGCTGCCGAACGTGCCCACCATGGCCGAAGCCGGCGTCAAGGGATATGACCTGTCGCCGTGGTTCGCCGCCTTCGTGCCGGCCAGGACGCCGCCCGCCGTGGTCACGCGCCTGAACCAGGCCATGGTGGCCGCGCTGGCCAAGCCTTCGGTGCGCACCCGCCTGGCCGGCATCGGCGCCGAGCCGATCGGCAGCACGCCGGCGCAACTGGGCAAGCACCTGGCCGACGAGACCCAGAAGTGGGGCAAGCTGATCCGCGAGCGGGGAATCCACGCGGATTGAGGAAGTACAGGCCGGCCATCCGCCCGCTGTCCCCGTCCGGCGTCATTTCCCCGCCGAAAAGCGGAGATCGCCGTACCATGCGCGCGCGGTCGCGCCGGTGTTGTCGGTGTCGGTGAGCAGGCCGTAGGCGGTGAGCTTGCCGGGCGCTTCGTTGAAGGCGCGTTTGTAATCCTGCGCCACGTTGCGGCTCAGCGACAGCCATTTGCCTGCGCCGTCCGGGCTGCCCGACACCACGATCATCTTGACCCGCGAGGTATGCGGGTTGTCGATGATGGTGCCGGCCGGCGCGCTGTCGGACCAGACGTACATCAGCGTGGCATAGGGCAATTCCTCGCCGGCCAGCGTCTTGGCCAGCCGCATGGCGGTACGGTCGCCCAGCGAGAGTTTTCCCTTGTCGCCGTCGAACATGAAGACCAGCCGTGCCGGCGCGTCCTCCTGGGCGGCCACGCGGTTGTCGGCGTTGGCGATGGGCTGATCGATCTTCCAGCGCCAGCTCAGCTGGGGCGTGGCGACGAGGTCGATGTCGCCCTCATGCATCAGCGCCGAGGCCGAGGCGGTGGCGTCCGCCTGCAGCACGGTGGTGCGGCCGTCGGCCACCAGGCTGTAGCGGGTCGATGCCTTGCCTTGCGCAACCGGCAGGTTCTTCCAGCCCGCCGGCAGCGTACCGCCGGGCTGGCCCGCGGAGAATGCCACGCCAGGCTGCGCGGACTGTGCATGCGCCGGCGCGGCTGCCCACAGCGGGACGCTGCAGGCCAGCAGGCCCGCCAGTCGCTTGATCCAGGAAGGCCGCCTTGAAGCCCGATGCATGGTCATGTGTGGGTGATTGTCGGTCGTGGAGGGTAACTCCCATTGTAGGCAGGGGCCACCGCGTTTGCCCGCGCGGCGGCCTGGTGCGCTACGGCGCGGCCTGCGCGCCGGGGCTGCCGGCGGCCTGCGCCGCGGCGCCGAAGATCGCGCGGTAGTGGCGCATCCCTGCATCCAGGTGCCGGCCGAAGGCAAAGCCCCGCGCCACCATGTCGTCGAACTCTGCCCGTGCGATGCGCATGACGTAGCTGTGCCCGGTGGCGACCAGGCGGCAGTCGCCCGTGGCCTGGCGCGCGCTGAACCAGTTGCCCGGGTCGGCATGGCCGGCGGGATAGGCCTTGCCTGCGTGCTCGAGTTGCCAGCCCCCGTCGAGCAGGATCCAGACGTCGGCATTGTCCGCGCCGCCGGCCGCGCCGGTGCGCTCGCACTGTGCGATCACGGTGCCGGCTTGCGCCTCCCATTCGCGCGAATGGTCGATGGTCCAGCGCAACTGCTCGCTGTCCAGGCTGGTGAAGAACGGCGTCTTGCGCAGCAGGTACAGATAGGTCTTCGAGGCTTTCATGGGTTTGCCCTGGGTGAGAGCGGCATCGGCGTGCGCCGCGGGACCGGCTTCGCACGAGGCGAGCAGGGCCGGCAGCAGCAGGTTGAATGCGAGTCGGATCCATCGGTTCATGGCCCCTCCGGGGGTGTGCCGGCGGGCCATGCGCGGCCCGCCTGATGGTTGGCGCGCGGGGCTCAGCGCGAGATCCGGGCCTCGAGCAGGTCGCCCATGCCGATGCGTTGCGCGAAGCTGATCCGCACGCGTTCCGACACTTCCAGCACTTCGCGCGCGCCGTCGCCGACGAAATCGATCACCGAGCGCATCGGGCGCGTGCCGGCGGCCAGGCCCACGATGCGCACGATCTCGTCGGCCACGGCCTGGGGATCGGCGTCCTCGGGCGTGAGCGCGCCGAGGCGTTCGCCGATCTGGTCCATCACGCCGTCGTAGCGGCTGTAGGCGGCGGCCGTGGCGGCATCGGCCGGCTTGCCTGCGCTGGGGAAGTGCGCGGTGCCCCGGGTGAAGGCGCCCGGCACCACGATGGAAGTCTCGATGCCGAAGCGCGCCAGCTCGTAGGCCAGCGTCACCGCCAGCGAATCCATGGCCGCCTTGGCCGCGCCATAGGGGCCCATGAACGGCGGGAAACCGCCCTTGGTCGTGGTGCTGCTGATCCACAGCATCAGCCCGGCTTCCTGCCGGCGCAGGTAAGGCAGCACCGCGCGGTTCACGCGCTGCGCACCGAACAGGTTGGTGTCGAACACGCGCATCATTTCCTCGGGCGTGAACGCCTCGGTGGGACCGACTACCAGATGCCCGGCGTTCTGCATCACCACGTCGAGGCGGCCCTGCTCGCGCACGATGGCCGCGGCGGCGGCATCGGCCGATTCCTGCGACAGCACATCGAGTTCAAGCGGATGGAGCGCGAGCTTCCTGGACGTGGCGAGCGCGCGCAGTGCCTGGGCGTGCTCGCGGTTGCGGCCGTCCGTGTCGCGCATGGTGGCGTAGACGATATGCCCCGCTTCGGCCAGCGCCCGGGCGCTGAGCTTGCCGATGCCGGTGCCCGCACCGGTGACGAGGATGACTTGCCGGCTGGCGTTCTGCATGGTGGTTCTCCCTGGATATGGTGAGCGTCGGCGTGGTGGCCTGTCGTGGCGCGGCAGGGATCAGGCAATGCCGCCGTTGGCGCGCAGGATCTGGCCGTTCACCCAGCCGGCATCCGGGCCGGCGAGGAAGGCGACGACCGAGGCGATGTCTTCCGGCTGGCCGAGGCGTTGCAGCGGCGCCATCCCGGCGAAGGCCCGGATTTGCTCGTCGGTCTTGCCGTCGAGGAACAACGCGGTGGCGATCGGGCCGGGGGCGACGGCGTTCACGGTGATATTGCGGCCGCGCAGTTCCTTGGCGAACACGTGCGTGAACGCTTCCACCGCTGCCTTGGTGGCGTTGTAGACCGCATAGCCGGGCATGTTCAGCGCCAGCGTGGTGCTGGAGAAGTTGACGATGCGCCCGCCTTCGCCCATGCGGGCGGCGGCCTCGCGCAGGGTGTTGAAGGTGCCGCGCACATTGATGTCGAAGGTCTGGTCGTAGAGCGCGTCGCTGGTGTCGGCGAGCGGAACGGTCTTGAGCACGCCGGCGTTGTTGACCAGCACGTCGACCTTGCCCAGCTGCTGCTCGGTGATCTCGAACATGCGGCGCACCTCCCCGGCATCCGACACATCCGCCCGCACGGCGATGGCGGTGGCGCCCGCAGCCTTGAGTTCGGCCACGAGCGCTTCGGCCGGCGCCGCGCCGGAGGCGTAGTTGACGGCTACTGCGAAGCCGTCGCGGGCAAGCCGTCGCGCGATGGCGGCGCCGATGCCACGCGAGGCGCCGGTGACGATGGCGACCTTGCCGTTGGTGGTGGCGGTGGTCGCGGTGCTTGCAGTGGTGTTCATGATGCATTTCCTTGCAGTGGTGGGTTGGTGAAATGAATCATGGACTATTCCGGTCTGCAGATAATCGGCGTTAAATTGATATCATTGCTCCGTTTGCTTTAACAATGAGGCCGTATGGACCGCTTTCAGGAAATGCAGGCCTTCGTACGCATCGCCGAGCGCCAGAGCTTCACCCAGGCCGCGGAAGATCTGCGCATCCCGCGCGCCACCATCACCAACCTGATCAAGCGCATGGAACTGCGCCTGGGCGCGCGCCTGCTGGAGCGCACCACGCGCACGGTACGCCTCACGCACGACGGTGACGCCTACTACCGCCGCTGCGTGCGCCTGATAGCGGACCTGGAGGAAGCCGAAGGTTCGTTCCGCAACACGGCGCCGAAGGGGCTGCTGCGGGTCAACCTCCAGGGCACGCTGGCGCGGCACTTCGTGGTGCCGGCGCTGCCGGGCTTCCTGGCGCAGTTCCCGGACCTCGAGGTGCATATCGGCGAGGACGATCGCCTGGTCGACCTGGTGCGCGAAGGCGTGGACTGCGTGCTGCGCGCAGGCAACCTGCAGGACTCGTCGATGGTGGGCAGGCGCGTGGCGCTGCTCGAGCAGGTCACCGTGGCCAGCCCCGCCTACCTGGCCGGGCACGGCGAACCGCACCACCCGGAGGCGCTCGCGGCGCATCGCGCGGTCAATTACATTTCCAGCGGCACGGGCAAGGCGGTACCGCTGGAGTTCACCGTGGATGGCCGCGTGACGGCGGTGCAACTGGCGGCCACCGTTTCGGTCACCGGCGCCGATCTCTACACAGGTGCCTCGGTGGCCGGGCTCGGGCTGGTGCAGGTGCCGCGCTACCGCGTGGCCGAAGAACTGCGGCTGGGCCGCCTGCAGGTGGTGCTGGGTGCATTTCCGCCCCCGCCGATGCCGGTCTCGGTGCTGTATTCGCAGAACCGCCAGCTCTCCTCCCGCGTGCGCGTGTTCGTGCAATGGCTGCGGGAAGTGTTCGAGCGCGCCGGCGGCTGAGGCACCGCGCGCAAAGCGGCCTGAAGGGGCCCGCCGCGCCGCCCGGCGAGACATATACTTTTCCAGGCATCCGCGCGACACCGACCGGTGCATGCGCCGGCCCTGCCGGCAAGACCTCTGCCCTTACCCGCCGCAGTGAGGTGACGCGATGGACCGCATCGTGATTCGAGCGCTGGGCGCAGTCGCCGTGGCCGGCGCGCTCGCCGGCTGCATGCCGGCGGCACCGCCCGCGCCGGAAGGCGACTACAAGAGCCGCGCCCTGACGCGCAGCGAGAATGGCCTGCAGGTATCGGCGGCGGTGCTCTCCGATGCGGAGAGCGCGGAGGTGTATGGCGTTCCGCTGGCGCAAAAAGGCGTGCAGCCGGTCTGGGTCGAGGTACGCAACAGCGGTTCCCAGAGCTACTACTTGCTGTCGCCGGGCCTCGATCCGGCATTCTTCCCCGCCTCCGAGGCGGCCGAAGCGTTTGCCCCGGCCGACGCCCAGACCACGCGCGCCGACCTCGCCCGGCGCTTTGACCAGCTCGCCTTCCACAATCCGGTGGCGCCTGGCCAGTCCGTGACGGGGTTCGTGCTGACCAACGCCAGCGAGGGGGCACGGCTCGTGCAGCTTGACCTGGTCGCGAGCGGGCGCGCAACGACTTTCTCGATCCTTATGGTGGTACCGGGCTTTCGCGCCGACTACAAGGCCAGCGATGTCTTCCGGCGCCAGATCTATGCGCCGGACCAGATCGTGGACTACACGGACGACGACGCCTTTCGTGCCGCGCTCGAGGCCCTGCCTTGCTGCGCAGGCAACAAGGACGGCACGAAACTGGGCGATCCGCTGAACCTGGTGGTCGTGGGCGGTCTCGACGATGCCTTCCCGGCGTTGGTGCGCCGCGGCTGGCGCCCGACCGAGGCCAGGTGGGCGGGCGCGATCACGCGGATGGTGACTTCCGCGCTGTCCGGCGAGCGCTACCTCAATGCGCCGGTGAGCGACCTCTTCCTGTACGGGCGGGCCCAGGACCTGGCATTGCAGAAGGGCCGCGGCACCATTCACCAGCGCAATCACCTGCGGCTCTGGCTGAGTCCCATGCGCTACCACGGCAAGCCGGTGTGGGTGGGCCAGATCAGCCGCGATATCGGCAGCCGCCTCACCATCCACTCGCCCACGCTGACGACGCACAAGATCGACCCGGACGTCGACGAGGCGCGCACGGCGCTGACCGAAGACATGGCCTACTCGCAGAATCTCGCAAAGCTCGGCTTCGTGGGGGGCGTGGGTGCCGCCCCGCAAGACAAGCCGCGGGAAAACCTGACCACTGATCCTTACTACACCAACGGGTACCGTACCTTGCTGATATTCGATCGCAAGCCCACGTCGCTGTCCGATATCGAGTACTTCCCGTGGCGCGTGGGAGACACGTCCGCAACCGCAACCGCGAGCGGCGGCGCGCGGCCATGAGCGGGCCGGGGCGGTGGTATCGCACGGCGCGCATGGCGAGCCTCTTGYTCGGCCTGGCCGGCTGTGCCACCTGGCAGGCGCCGCAGGACGTGGACGATGCCCCGCTGCGCGCGCGCGCCGTCAGCGCCGACAGGCAGGACGTACGCGTGAGCGCGGCGGTGCTGGGCACCGACGACAGCAAGCGCATGTTCGGCGCCGACGTCAACAAGACCAATGTGCAGCCGATCTGGGTCGAAGTGCACAACGGTGGCCCGCAGGTGCTGTGGCTGCTGCGCTCGGGCACCGACCCGGATTACTTCTCGCCGCTCGAAGTGGCGTGGTCCATGCACTCGCCGCTCGGCGGGGCCACCAATGCACGCATCGACGCCCACTTCAACGGGCTCGGTTTCAAGAACCCGATTCCGCCGGGAGGGACCCGCTCGGRCATCGTCTTCACCAATCCGGACCGCGGCACCAAGCTCGTGAACATCGACCTGCTCGGGGCCAGGACGCTCGTGCCGTTCTCCCTGTTCCTCATCGTGCCGGACGACGCGGCCAGCCCGCGCTTCTCGCAGACCATGTTCCAATACCCGGCTGGCGGGGTCACGGACTACAGCGATCTCGCCGCGCTGCGCGGCGCGCTCGAGCGGCAGCCGTCCTGCGCCACGGATGCGAGCAGGAACACCCGGGGTGACCCGATCAATGTCGTGATCATCGGCGCGCTGGCCGACCTCGGCACGGCGGCGGTGCGGCGCAACTATCGGCGCGACCCGCGCGAAGCCGATTCCGCGCAGTACGTCTTCGGCCGCGCGCCGGACACGGTGCTGCGCAAGCAGGCGCAGGAGGGCGCGCCGGCAACGTGGATGCGCGTGTGGCTCGCGCCGGTCAGCTTCCAGGGCCAGCCGGTCTATCTCGTGCAGGTCGGTCGGCCGCTCGGCGGACGCTTCGCGCCCCCGGACCAGGCAAGCCTCGTCCTGCACCCGGACGTGGACGAAGCGCGCAACCTGCTGGTGCAGGACATGATCTACTCGGGCGGCCTCGACAAGCTGGGCTTCGTCGAGGGCGTGGGCCAGGCACCCAGGGCACAGCCCAGGGCGACGCTGGCCGGCGCCGCCTACCATACCGATGGCCTGCGGGCGGTGATGTTCTTCGCCACGCGCCCGCTGAGCCTCTCCGACGTGGAATTGCTGGACTGGGTGCCGTACCTGGAGCGGCGCGACGCCGCCGCTGCCGCCGGCGGGGAGAAGGGCAATGCGCACAAGTAACGCGGTCATCGCCGCCTGTCTCGCGCTTGGCGCATGCGCCGGCCAGCCGCTCACGCCCTACTCGGCGGATACGCCGCCGCTTGCGCTCGTGCCCGCGGCACAGGCCGGCGTGCGCGACGGGCGGGCCCGTTTTCGCGAGATCTACTGCGCGGTGCTGCAGGCGCGCGGCGCTGCCGTGCCCGATGCGCGGCCCTGCGACGACGCCCTGACCCGCGTGGGCGACGAGCCCGCCGGCACCGGCCGGCCCGTGGACCTGGGCCAGTCCAGGCGGGGCCTGGTCGCGCTGCTGGTGCCCGGCATCGGCTACCAGTGCTTCGCGCCGTGGCTCAAGACGCCCGGCACGGTCGCCACGCACGTGCAGCAGTTCGGCTATGACGCCAGGCTGCTCGAGGTCGACGCCCTGTCCGGCATCGAAACCAATGCGCGCGAGGTGCGCGATGCAATCATGGCCATGCCGCAGACCGAGGGCGCGCCGCGCCTGGTGCTGGTTGGCTACTCGAAAGGGGCGCCCGACATCCTCGAAGCGGTGGTCGCGTATCCGGAGATCCGCAGCCGGCTGGCGGCGGTGGTCAGCGTGGCCGGGGCGGTCGGCGGCTCGCCGCTGGCCAACGACGCCGAGCAATACCAGGCGGACCTGTTGCGCCATTTCCCGGGCGCGACCTGCCAGTCCGGCGACGGCGGCGCGGTGCAAAGCCTGCGGCCCGCCGTGCGCAAGGCCTGGCTGGCACGCAATCCGCTGCCACGCGAGCTGCACTACTACTCGCTGGTCACGTTCCCCCGGCCGGAGCGCATTTCGTCGATCCTGTCATCGAGCTACGACAAGCTCGCGCGGGTGGATCCGCGCAACGACAGCCAGGTCATCTTCTATGACCAGGTGGTGCCCGCGAGCACCTTGATGGGGTATGTGAATGCCGATCACTGGGCCATGGCGGTGCCGGTCGCCCGCACGCATCCCACGGTCGGCTCGCTGTTCGTCACCCAGAATGCCTACCCGCGCGAAGCCCTGGCGGAAGCGCTGCTGCGCTTCGTGGAGGAGGACCTCGCCACGCCCGCGCCGTGACTGCCGGGGCAATGCCGCAGGGACGGCGTCCCGCCGCAGCGGGGTGCGGCCTCGTGCGGAGCTAGTGCGCCTTCAGCTCGCAGACAGGGCACACCCGCACCAGCAGGGGCGGGTTTTCGATTTCGGCGAGCGCATCGCTATCGTCGGATGCCACGGCGCAGCGGCACTCGCGCGTGGCGGCCAGCGTCTTCACCTGGCCGCCTTCCGGCAGCACCGCGTAGCGCACGCCCAGCAGCATGCGTCGCTCCCAGTCGCCTTTCGGATCGAGCGACAGCAGCCACAGGCGGGTCTGCAGCGACCAGTGCCTGACGGTCTCGCTCTTGATCAGGAGCCGCCGCGCGGCTTCCGCCACGGTGATCTGGCGCGACGCCAGGCCAAAGAATGCCTCGGCCTTGTCGCCCAGCCGCAGGCGTCCCACCGGCGTGCCGGTCAGGCGGGTAAACGGCTGGCGGCAACCGGTGCACTGGAACTGGGGCAGGCCGCCCTCGTCCGTGCTGTGGAAGGCCGCGCGCTCGCCGCAGCGCGGGCAGCGCGGCGGACGGCGGCTCGCCGTGTGCAGGCGGCGCCAGGCGGACAGCAGGAAGGTGGCAAGGTCGGCGTCGCCGCCCGCACCCGTCGCGCGCGCGCCGATATGGATCAGCGTGGTCGCGCGGCGCGGCTCCTGGACAAGGGCATGCGCGCTGACGAGGTCGTGGCCTGTCGCCGTAGGTTGGGACGGGTGGAATCTGCTCATTACGTCGGCACGGGCGAACCGGCCCATGCTCCGGGAGCGGTGAAAGTGCGCARATTCTATTTGGGATGGGGAGCGGTCGAAACTGTGATTGATCACAGTGGGCGGCCGCCCGGGAGCGGGTCCGTGCCGCCCGGTGTGACGCGCGCGTGGCTTGCGCGCACCTTACGGCTTGATGATCCCGGCCGAAGCCGCCTTCACCACCGCTTCGATGCGCGTGGCCACGCCCAGCTTCTGGCGGGCATTGTCGATGTGAAAGTCCACGGTGCGCTTGGACAAGCCCAGGATGCTGGCGATCTCCCCGGAGGTCTTGCCCCGCGCGGACCATACCAGCGTCTCCACCTCGCGCTCGCTCAACTGCACCGCGTGCAGCCCCGGGCGCGTGCGCGCCGCGCGGGCCAGCCTGGCATCGACGATGCTGGTGAGGATGTCGAAATCCACGGGTTTGGTCACGTAGTCGTCGGCGCCGAGCCTGCGGCCCTTGAGTTCGGCTTCGCGCTGGGCCAGCGCGGTGAGAAAGACAAACGGCATGTCGGCGAAGCGCGGGGCCAGCGAGACGATTTTCTCCAGCAGTTCGAAGCCGGTCATCACTGGCATACTCACGTCGCACAGGACCAGGTCCGGCGTATCGCGCAGGATGGCGGCAAATCCCTGTTCGCCGTCATGCGCGATGCTGACGGCAAAGCCGCGCTCGACCAGCTCCTCGGCAATCAGGGCGGCCGTTTCCGCATCGTCCTCGATGCAGAGTATCTTGCGGCTGGCGTCTGGCATGGCGATCCTTGATTGACTGGGGTGGACGCGCAGAGCGTAGCGAATTTCAGGATAAAAGTCTCATGAATCACTCGCTTCATCCGGCATCTGGCCGCCGCCGCGTGCGCCGCGGGCTCGGGCGGCGGCTTGCCCGGCTGCCCGATTCGGTGCCGATGCTCAGGCCGATACGCGTGCGGCTTTCGCTTGTCTTCGTGCTGTTCCTGCTGCTGGTGGTAGGCGTGGGGCTGTTCGGCATCAATCGCCTGAGCAGCTTCCACAGCGTATCGGCGCAGATCAGCGGGCGCTGGCTGCAGAGCAACCGCATCCTCGGCGACCTCAATAATTATATTTCCGACTACCGCGCGTTCGAGGGCGACGCGCTGATCGCCACCACGCGCGCCGACCTGCGCGCCGCGCAGGAGCAGATCGGCAAGCTCGACGACGTAATCAAGGAAGTGGAGGGGCGCTACGGCAAGATCGCGCACGACCCGGCCGAACGGGCGCTCTACGAGCAGTTCATCGCGCAGTGGTCGGCCTACCGCCAGCGCGTGGACGAGGTGGTGTCGCTGGCCCACCAGAAAGACACCACGCAGGCGGTGGCGCTGTACCGCGGCGAGTCGCGGCGCGCATTCGAGCGGGCCAACGGCACGCTCGGCGTGCTGACCGAGCGCAACGTGGCGGGCGCGGCCGATGCGACCGCGCGCGAGGCCGATGCCTATCAGGAGGCGCGGCGGCTGATCGCCGGCGCCATCCTGGTGTCCTGTTGCCTGGTGATCGCCGCGGTGGCCTACCTGGTCATGGCGGTATCCAACCCGATCGCGGCGCTGGTCGAGCGCATGCACCGCATCACCGACAACGATCCGCATGTGGACATACCGGGCGCCGGCCGCAAGGACGAGATCGGCGAGATCGCGCGCGCGGTGGTGCGCTTTCGCGACAACACGCTGGAGCTGGAGGGCAGCAAGGCCGCGCTGGCCGCGCAGACCACCATGCTGCAGGACACGCTGGAGAACGAGCGGCGCATGGCCATGCTCCAGCGCAATTTCGTCTCGATGGCCTCGCACGAATTCCGCACGCCGCTCAACGTCATCGACGGCCATGCCCAGCGTCTCATGCGCATGAAGGAAGCACCTTCGGCCGAGGTGCTGGCCGAGCGCTGCGGGCGCATCCGCGGCGCCGTGCGCCGCATGACCTCCCTCATCGACCATCTGCTCGACTCTTCGCAACTGCTGGACGGCGGGCGCCTGGCCACGCTGCGCAGCGTCGATTTTTCGCTGGGCCTGCTGGTGCATGAAGTCTGCGACATGCACCGCGAGAGCTCGCCGGCGGCGAGCATCGAGGAGATCGTCGACCCGGGCGTCAGCGAGGTAATCCATGGCGATGCCAGGCTGCTGTTCCAGGCCTTCAGCAACCTGATCGGCAATGCCATCAAGTACTCGCCCGCGGGCACGCCGGTCGTCGTGTATGTGCGAGGCGACGCCGATGCGCTCAGCGTGTCGGTGTCGGACCGCGGCATGGGCATCCCCGACAAGGACCGCGACCATATCTTCGAGCGCTTCGTGCGCGGCGGCAACGTGGCCGGCACGGCGGGCGCGGGGGTCGGGCTCTATCTGGTCAGGCTGGTGGTCGACCTGCACGGAGGCGAGGTCCGCGTGACCAGCGAGGAAGGGCGGGGCTCGTGTTTCCAGGTCCGGCTGCCGCGCGCGGCGGCACAGCCCTGAAGGGCGGGGCGCGCGAAGCCGCGCGAGACGCAAAAGCCGAAAGCTGAAGACTGAAAACTGAAGACGAAAAAAACCCGCCTGACGGCGGGCTGTTTTCTGTGGCGGAGCGGACGGGGCTCGAACCCGCGACCCCCGGCGTGACAGGCCGGTATTCTAACCAACTGAACTACCGCTCCACACTGGCTTGTGGAAACCGGCGAAACCGGTCTCCGACGCGCTTGTCGGGGCATGCCATGCCGGCATGCCTTCGAAACTGGCGTCCCCTAGGGGATTCGAACCCCTGTACTCACCGTGAAAGGGTGATGTCCTAGGCCTCTAGACGAAGGGGACATAAACCTGCTTGCAACACCTTGCTGTTTCATGTCGCGAGGGGCGCAATTGTAGCGCCCTTCATCGCCGCTGTGAAGTATTTATTTATCGGAATGCAGAAGAGCGGGTTTGCCGGCCACCTTGCGCCGCGATCGTGCGGCGGCGTCAGCGTCCGCCGCGGCGTTCGCGCATGGGCCCGTCCGCCTCGATTCCGCCCGACGCGGAAATCGGCCCGTCCACATTGAGCGGGCCGTTGACCAGCACATTGCCCTGCACCACCAGCGGGCCGTGCACGGTGAGCGGGCCATGGAAGACCCGCTGCGGGCGCGCGCCCGGCGGCAAGGCATAGACGGGCGGCCGCGTGGCGAACCACGCCGCGCTGAGCGGGCCATGCGCCAGCACGCCGCCATCGGCGGTGAGCGACCCGTGCACGGTGAGCGGGCCTTCCACCACCAGCGATCCGCCGACCGTCATCGGGCCGGATTCCACCGGCTGGGCCTGGGGCGGCGGCGCGAGCCACAGGGCCGCGGCGAAGCCCATGGCCACCCGCGTGGCGCGCAGTTGCCTGGCCTGCTGTTTCATGTGAACTCCTGCAAAAGCAATCGCAAGCATTCGCAAGCGTTCGCGAGCATTTGCTGCGGCGCTGCCGCCAGCGCTTTCAACTTAGCGCGCAGGCGGGCCGCAGGCAAGGCGCGCTGGTCTTTTGCGTGACGATCTGCCACCATTGCGCCCCTTCGTTTTCATGGCTTCACAAAGCGCCCCACGCAATGGCTTCGAGCAAAGCACACCATGCCACCGGATGGGCGGCGGGCCTGATCGCCGCCGCGGTCGTCGCCAAGTCCGGCGCCGGCRGCGCCTATCAACTGGGCGCCGCGCTGGCCTTCATGGCGGGCGTGGCCGGCGGCGGCGCGCCGGACTGGCTCGAGGTGGCGTGGTGGTCGAGGTCGCGCCGCCTGTGGATCACGCATCGCACGTGGACGCACTGGGGCATTGCCTGGATCGCGTTGCTGGTGTTCGCGCACCGCGCGCTCGGCAGCCACGTGCTGGCCGCGCCGGCATTCGGCTTTGCCTGCGGCGGGATCATGCATTTGCTCGCTGACTGGCCCAACCCGCTGGGCGTGCCCTGGATCTACGGGCGGCATTCGCTGAACTGGTGGAAGAGCGGACGCTGCGACCTGCTGGTGGTGGCGGCTTCGTGGGCCGGCGCGTTGTCGCTGTCGCGCCATGTGTGGTTCCATGGCACGCATGGCCTGGACCTGCTCCACTACCTGCGGGTCTGGCACCTGCGCGCCTGAGGCTTGTGGCGCAAGAAAAGGCGCAAGAAAGGGCCAAGAAAAGGCGCAAGAAAAAAAGAGGCGGCCACAAGGGGCCGCCGATCGGGAATACGAGGGAGGCAATTCCCTCCCGGAAGACTAACGGCCGCCAAAAGTGCCATATGCACCCCACCGAGGTGGGGTGACTTGTCCGGCATACGGGCCGATTTCAGGCCTCCAGGCAGATCACCGTCGCGTGCTGCGAACCCGCGCCGGCTTCGGCCGTGCGCTGGCGCTGCCGGCGCACGGCCAGGGTCATTTCGGCATGCGCCGTGTCGAGCCAGGCGGTGCGGTGGCGCACCGGGTCGCGCGGCGAAAGCGAGGCCGCGCTGACCTGCCGCAGGAAATACTTCACCATGCTGCCGGCGCGCGCTGGCACCGGCATCATGCCGAGCAACTGCCGCCGCTGCAGCAGGCCCTGGTCGACGGCATGCCCCAGCGCGGACCACGCCGTGCGCCCCAGCGCCACATACAGGACTTCGTGATCTGCCTGGCCGATCCGTCCGAGGAAGAGCGCCTCGAACACGCCGCGCAGCATCGGCACCGCCATCAGTTCTTCCAGGTCGCCATCGAAGGCCAGGCCACGCCGCGTGGTGGCGTAGGGCAGCAAGGCCAGCGGCTGCAGCTGCGCGAAGCCGTCGCCCCAAAGCGCCGCGGCGCCCGGCAGGCCGACCAGCTGCGCAATGCCGAAATGGTCCAGCATGCGTATCAGGTTGGGCCGTACCAGCCGACCGCCGAGCTCCACCTGTCGCTTGTTCTCGCGCTGGATGGTGCGTCCGGGCGCGTGCCTTTGCAGCAGGCGCTCGGTCAGCTCCGCGGCGAGCTGTACATGGGTATGTCCGGGCGTGGTGCTTACCAGCACCAGCCGTGCGTCCGCATGCGTGTGCTCGAACGGCACGTAGGTCATTGAATAAATGCGATCGCGATCAACCAGTACAGGCTTGTCGATCACGGACGCAGCCGCCCCGCGCCGGATGCGCGAGCAGTACTCTTCCAGATAGTTGGCCAAAATGTCCCCGCCTCACCACGATTTCTCTCTGTGCATCCGCCCTGTAGTCGGGCTGTTTCTGCATGGTAAGCCCCGCATCCGCGCCAGGCAAAGCCGGTAGTGGCGATTACTGCCTGTAGCCATGCAGGGTATGTGGGCCAGCGAACCAAGCGGGCTCATATTTGATGCCGAAGGCGCACAGATGCGCAGCGGCCCTCCGCGCAACGGCAGGGCGAGCCGCGCGGCGGCCCCGGGATCCGGCAAGGGGGGCGGGGACGGGGCGGCGGCGGCGGCGGGCTCAGATTTTCGTCGGGTCGCGGCCCGCGTGCGGGCATGCGGTCACGATGTCGTTTTCGAGGCGATGGCGCTGGCGGTGGTGTGGGCGCCAGAGTACCGCGCCGAAGCGGCCAGCAGCGCGATGGTGGCGACGAAGGCCGGCAGCGAGAGCAGCCCGAAGATCTTGCCGAAGCTCCATCCCATGCTCAGGATCTGCGCGCCCAGCAGCGCGCCGGCGATGCCGCCGAAGCGGCCGATGCCCAGCATCCACGCCACGCCGGTGGCGCGGCACTGGGTGGGATAGAAGCCCGCGGCCAGCGTCGGCATCGACGATTGCGYGCCGTTCATGCAGGTGCCCGCGGCAAACACCAGCAGGCTCAGCAGGAACAGGTCGCCGGCGCCGTGGCCCACCGCGTAGACCAGCGCGCCGGTCAGCGCATAGGTGCCCGCCACGATGCGCCACGGATGCCCGCGGTCCATCAGCCACCCCACCGCCAGCGTGCCGATACCGCCGCCGAGCGGGAACAGCGCGGTTACCAGCGCGGCCTTCTCGATGGGGAAGCCAGCATCCGAGATCAGCGTCGGCAGCCAGCTCGTCAGCAGGTAGAAGATCAGCAGGCCCATGAAGTAGGTGGTCCAGAGCAGCACCGTGCCGATGGCGAAGCGCGGCATCAGGATGGCCCGCAGCGACGAGGTCGCCGCCGCACCGTCGCCGGGCGCCTGCTCCTGGATGTGGAAGCGCTCGTCGCCGCGCAGTGCGCCGGGGCGGATGCGCGACAGCGCGGCGGCAATGCGCGCCGCGTCCGCCCGGCGCGCCACCATGAAGCGGACCGATTCCGGCAGGCACAGCATCAGCAGCACGGCCAGCATCAGCGGTGCGACGCCGCCCACCAGCAGCACCGAATGCCAGCCGTGATGCGGAATCAGCCAGGCCGCGATAAAGCCGCCCGCCGACGAGCCCAGCGTGAAGCCGCAGAACATGGCGTTGACCGCCAGCGAGCGGCGCCGCGCGGGCGCGTACTCCGACATCAGGGTGACCGCGTTGGGCATGGCCGCGCCGAGCCCGAGCCCGGTGAGAAAGCGCAGCGCGGTCAGTGCCTCGATGGAGCCCGCGAAGGCCGAGGCCGCGCTCCATGCGCCGAAGCACAGCACCGATCCCACCAGCACGCGCTTGCGGCCGAAGCGGTCGGCCAGCGGCCCCGCCACCAGCGCGCCCGCGGCCAGCCCGAACAGGGCCGCGCTCAGCACCRGTCCGAGATGGGCGCGCGCGATGCCCCACTCCTTGGCCAGCACCGGCGCGATAAAGCCGATCGCGGCCGTATCGAAGCCATCGGCCGCGACGATCAGGAAGCACAGCACCAGGATCATCCACTGGAAGCGCGAAAACGGCTGGCTGTCGATGAACTGCTGGACGTCGACGGATGCGCCGGGCCGGCGCGCGGAATCATGGGTTGCGGCCGGGCGGCCGCTGTCTGGGGGCGTCATGCTTTGTCTCCACGGGGGCCGCTCGTTGGCGGCGGATTCTGTGTATCTGTCTGCTGGCTGTGCGAAGGCGCGCGGCAGGCCCGCGCGGACCTCGCCCTGCCTTCGTCCTGCTTCGGTTTGCTTCGACTAGCTTCGATTTGCTTGGTCCAGCCTCTGGACTGCTGTCAGAACGGCAGGCCGACGTAGTTCTCGGCCAGCGACATGCAGGCCGCGCGCGAACCGGTCAGGTAGTCCAGTTCGGCCTGCTGGATGCGCACGGCGAAGTCGTCCGCGTCGGGGAAGCGGTGCAGCAGCGAGGTCATCCACCATGAGAAGCGCTCGGCCTTCCAGACGCGGCGCAGGCATTTCTGCGAGTACGCATCGAGCTCGCCGGCGTCGTCGTGCAGGTAGCGGGCGATCAGGCCGTCGGCCAGGCAGAGCACGTCGCTGGCGGCCAGGTTCAGGCCCTTGGCGCCGGTGGGCGGCACGATATGCGCGGCGTCGCCGGCCAGGAACAGGTTGCCGAAGCGCATCGGCTCGCACACGAAGCTGCGCAGCGGCGCGATGCTCTTCTCGATGCTGTCGCCGGTGACCAGGGCCTCGGCGGCGCTCGCGTCGAGGCGGCCGCGCAGCTCGTCCCAGAAGCGCTGGTCGGACCAGTCTTCGACGCGCTCGGCGGCGCCCACCTGCACGTAGTAGCGGCTGCGCGTGAGCGAGCGCATGCTGCACAGGGCAAAGCCGCGTTCATGGCTGGCGTAGATCAGCTCGTCTGCCACCGGCGGGGTATCGGTGAGGACGCCGAGCCAGCCGAACGGATAGACCCGCTCGAAGATGCGCCTGGAAGAATCGGGTACGCTGCGCCGCGTGACGCCGTGGAAGCCGTCGCAGCCGGCGATGAAATCGCAGCGCAGTTCGTGCAGCTGGCCGTCCTTGCGGTAGCGCACCACGGGCGTGGCCGTATCGAAGTCGTGCACGCTCACGTCTTCGGCGTCGTAGATGGTGCGCGCGCCGCAGGCTTCGCGCGAAGCCATCAGGTCGCGCGTCACTTCGGTCTGGCCGTACACGGTGACGGAGCGCCCGATCAGCTCGTGGAAGTCGATCCGGTGGCGCTGCCCGCCGAAGGACAGTTCGATGCCGTGGTGGACCAGGCCGTCATGATGCAGGCGCCCGGCCACGCCCGCGCGTTCCAGCGCATCGGCGGTCACGCTCTCGAGGATGCCGGCGCGGATGCGGCCGAGGATGTAGTCGGGGCTGCGCTGTTCGACGATGACAGCTTCGATACCGGCCTTGGCCAGCAATTGCCCGAGCAGCAGGCCCGCAGGGCCCGCGCCGATGATGGCGACTTGTGTGCGCATCGTGTTGTCTCCTGTGCGGGGGGCTGGTTGTTGTTGGGCACAACGATAGCGGCGCCGCGACGCACAGGGAATAGAC
>NZ_JBFTND010000113.1:0-23037 GCF_056397305.1 Cupriavidus sp. 05N40 | reverse complement strand
GTGCCGCCGCGCTCGCCGCGGACTCGCCGCCCGCCTCGGCGATCAGCCGGCTGGTCTCGAAGGTGAGCTTGCGGAAGATCACCATGTCGTACGCATGGGTCGTATCGAAATACGACGGATGCGCAGGATTGGTGGCGTCGATCAGGTGCAGGTCCAGCACCGGCGCGCCGGTGAGCGCCTGCACGCTGTCGCGCCAGGCCGCCGGCGCCGCGCTGACCTCCTCGATCGGCGTGTCGACCCACACGAAGCGGGCCGCTGCGTTGCCGGCGAGAAAGTCGCGCGCCTCGTCGAGCGAGGCGAGCTGGTGGACCTGGCTGGCGGAAAAACCTAGCAGCTGCATCCGGGCCGGTTCAGCGCGTGAGCAGGCGGGCGGCGTCGCGCGCGAAATAGGTCAGGATGCCGTCGGCGCCGGCGCGGCGGAAGGCCAGCAGCGATTCCATCATGACCTTGTCGTGATCCAGCCAGCCATTCTGCGCGGCGGCCTTGAGCATCGCGTACTCGCCGCTGACCTGGTAGACGTAGGTGGGGAAGCGGAACTCGTCCTTCACGCGGCGCACGATGTCCAGGTACGGCATGCCCGGCTTGACCATCACCATGTCGGCGCCTTCCATGATGTCCTGCGCCACTTCGCGCAGAGCCTCGTCGGTATTAGCCGGATCCATCTGGTAGGTCATCTTGTTGCCCTTGCCCAGGTTCGCCGCCGAGCCCACCGCGTCGCGGAAGGGGCCGTAGAACGCCGAGGCATACTTGGCCGAATAGGCCATGATGCGGGTATGGATGTGGCCGTTGTCCTCCAGCGCGGCGCGCACCGCGCCGATGCGCCCGTCCATCATGTCCGACGGCGCCACGATGTCCACGCCGGCCTGTGCCTGCGTGAGCGCCTGCCTGACCAGGATCTCGACCGTGACATCGTTGATCACATAGCCGTTGTCGTCGAGCACGCCGTCCTGGCCGTGGCTGGTGTACGGATCCAGCGCGACGTCGGTCAGCACGCCGAGTTCGGGGAAGCGGTCCTTCAGCGCGCGCACGGCGCGCGGGATCAGGCCTTCGGCGTTGGTGGCCTCGATGCCGTCCGGCGTCTTCAGCGCCGGGTCGATCACCGGGAACAGCGCGATCACCGGGATGCCCAGCTTGACGCAGTCCTCTGCCACCGGCAGCAGCAGGTCCACCGAGACGCGCTCCACGCCCGGCATGGACGCCACGCTTTCGCGCTGGTTCTGGCCGTCGAGGATGAAAACCGGGTAGATCAGGTTGTCCGGCGACAGGCGGTTTTCGCGCATCAGCCTGCGCGAGAAGTCATCGCGGCGCATGCGGCGTGGACGGTACTCGGGGAAAGTGGACATGGCTTGAGGATGAGGGATCGGAAGGAATGGCGGGAGTGGCCGCGCCGCCGGCCGCGATTGGCTGGCGAGTGCTCGAGCAGGCCGCTCCGAAAGAAAAACTAAACTTTTGATCGTGCCCGCTATCATACTCGCGGACACTCTGTGTTGCGCTTGCGTGATGCAGCGTCCCCCGCTACTCCTCCCTGAGCGGGTACCCGCCTTCAACCGGCGGGAAAGTTCGCCCCCGTTGCTTGCAACGGGGTTTTTTTTGCCTTGCGTTTTTGTCGCCTCGCCGCCGCGCGCGGGCGCGGTTTGCGCAGCGGCGGGTACGCGCCGGAGCCTATTCCGTGGCGAGGCCGGGCGCGCCTTCGGCAGGCGCGGGCTCCGTGCCGGGCGCCACCGGCGGTTGCGCCTCGGGCAACGCCATCCACCCGGCCACCACGCGCTGGGCTTCCTCGATGCCGCGGCGCTTGAGGCTGGAGAACAGCTGCGCGGTCAGCGGCACCGGCGTGTCGAGCTGTTCGGCGTAGCCGGCCAGCACCTTGCGCGTTTCGCGCAAGGCCTGGGCATTCTCGCTGTTGGTCAGCTTGTCCGCCTTGGTCAGCAGCACGTGGATCGGGCGGCCGGTGGGCAGGAACCACTCCACCATCTGGCAATCCAGGTCGGTAAACGGCCGGCGCGCGTCCATCATCAGCACCAGCCCGGCCAGTTGCGTGCGGGTCTGGACGTAGTCGCTGAGCAGCCCCTGCCAGTGGAACTTGGCCGAGCCCGATACCTGTGCGTAGCCGTAGCCGGGCAGGTCGACCAGGAAGGCCAGCGGATCCGGCGCCTTGACGGGCGCCACCGAGAAATAATTGATGTGCTGCGTGCGGCCCGGCGTGCGCGAAGAGAAGGCCAGCCGCTTCTGGTTGCACAGGATATTGATGGCGGTCGACTTGCCGGCATTGGAGCGGCCGGCAAAGGCCACTTCCGGCACCGCCGTGGCAGGCAGGTCGCGCAGGTGGTTGACGGTGACGAAGAAGCGGGCCTGATGTRGGAGGGACATGCGCGTGGGCAATGAGGCGGGTCGGCGGCAGCTGGGCGCGAGACGTTGGAGCTGCCGGCGTGATCGCGCCGATGTGAGTGAGGCGGGCGGCACATATGCCGCCTGATTGGCCGGGGGTGACGTCGGGCCGCGTCGCGGCGCGCACATCCTCTATCCGGCACACGATTTATTGTACAATAACGCGGTTAACGGCCTCCCGATTGGGTGACGCGTGGCATCCTTGGCCCGCGTCATTTCAGGAGGGAAGCCTTGCGTGTCCGTTCCATCGTGGTAGCGCGGCCTCTCAGTTCCGGTCTCGTTGCGGCGGCGCCAAGAACCGGCGCCGGCACAGCGAGGCAAGCAAGGGCCGGGGGTCTGCTACCTGGATATTCGCACGGTCCGCCACATCCGATCGATTCGTTCGCACGGGCGTGGCGCCATCCGGGTCGCGTCTGGGCGTTGTCTGTTCAGGCGGCCGGGCGGCCGTCGTGATGAATTTCCGATGTCAAAGTCCCAGTCCTGCGCGTCCTCACCGCGGGCAGGGGGCTGAACGGCGTGCTCCGTGGAATTCAAAACAATTCAGACAAGGTGTGCGAATGAACCGCATTGCGAAACTTCTGGCTGTCGTGGCGCTGGCTCTGCCTGCAACCGCCATGACGGGTCTGGCATCTGCAGCCGAGCAGCCCGCCGCGAAGGCCGACCCGGCCAAGGGCGAAACGCTGTACACGCAAGGTGCCCCCGATCGCAATGTGCCCGCCTGCCTGAGTTGCCACGGCGCCAACGGCAACAGCGGCGGCGCCGCCAATCCGAAGCTGGCCGCCCAGCATCCCGAATACGTCCACAAGCAGCTCGACGACTTCAAGGCCAAGAGCCGCAGCAACGCCATCATGTCGCCGTACGCGGCCGCCCTGTCCGATCAGGAAATGAAGGACGTCGGCGCCTACCTGGCCAAGCAGGCCCTGAAGCCCGCCACCGCCAAGAACAAGGACACCATCGAAGCCGGCCAGAAGATCTACCGTGGCGGCATCGCCGCCAAGGGCGTGCCGGCCTGCGCGGCCTGCCACGGCCCCAACGGCTCCGGCATCCCGGCCCAGTACCCGCGCATCGGCGGCCAGTGGTCCGAGTACACCGAGGCCCAGCTCGTCGCGTTCCGCCAGGGCACGCGCAAGAACAATTCCGTGATGACCACGATCGCCGCCAAGATGTCGGACGCCGAGATCAAGGCTGTCGCCGACTACGTCGCCGGCGTGCGTTGAGAGGTCAGTTCAGACGAAACCCTGGCGTCATTGCGCTGCTGGCCGCGCCTGCGGTACTGTCGCCAGGCTTCTCCCTGAAAACAACCTCACCAAGTCGTTCCGCGCCGGCGCAAGCAAGCGGCCGGCAGCAATCGAAGAGGGTGGCCTGCGCGAGCAAGTCCACCCTCTTTTTA
This sequence comes from Cupriavidus sp. 05N40, assembly GCF_056397305.1. NCBI lineage: Bacteria > Pseudomonadati > Pseudomonadota > Betaproteobacteria > Burkholderiales > Burkholderiaceae > Cupriavidus > Cupriavidus sp. 05N40. Next base: position 19,262 of record NZ_JBFTND010000113.1, on the reverse strand, counting down.
TTTGATGGCCCAGGGCCACACTGCATATGTCGAGCGCTTCCACCTCAGGACTGCACCTGAAGACCTCCCACCGCCTGCTGCGCGACGCGGTGGAGCTGCTGTCGTCGATGCGTTTCGCCATTGCGCTGCTGACGGTGATCGCCATCGCCAGCGTGGTGGGCACGGTCCTCAAGCAAAACGAGCCGTATCCCAACTACGTCAACCAGTTCGGGCCGTTCTGGGCCGACCTGTTCCACACGCTGTCGCTGCAGAAGGTCTACGGCTCCTGGTGGTTCCTTCTGATCCTGGCCTTCCTGGTGATCTCCACCTCGCTGTGCCTGACCCGCAACGCGCCCAAGATGGTCAACGACATGCGCTCGTGGAAGGACCATGTGCGAGAGCGCAGCCTGCGTGCCTTCCATCACCGCGCCGAGTTCGATGCCGGCCGGCCGCGCGCCGACGCGGTGGCGCGCCTGTCCGCGCTGCTGGCCAACCGGGGCTACCGCATCAAGACCGTGCCGCATGAGGGCGCCACCCTGCTGGCCGCCAAGGCGGGCGCGGCCAACAAGCTCGGCTATATCCTCGCGCATACGGCCATCGTGGTGATCTGCATCGGCGGCCTGCTCGACGGCGACATGCTGATCCGCGCGCAGATGTGGTTCGGCGGCAAGACGCCGATCAGCGGCAATGCCGTGATCAACGACATCCCGCCGCAGCACCGCCTGTCGGTCAACAATCCGGGCTTCCGCGGCAATGCCTTCGTGCCGGAAGGCTCGACGGTGTCCACCGCCATCCTCAATATCGCGGACGGCGCGCTGGTGCAGGACCTGCCGTTCAATATCACGCTGAAGAAATTCACGGTCGAGCATTACTCGACCGGCATGCCCAAGCTGTTCGCCTCCGACGTGATCATCACCGACCGCGCCACCGGCCGCCGCACCGAGGCCACGGTCAAGGTCAACGAGCCGCTGGTGGTGGATGGCGTGGCCATCTACCAGTCGAGCTTCGAGGACGGCGGCTCCAGGCTGAAATTCGTCGGCTACCCGATGCAGGGCGGCAGCGACAAGACCTTCGCCTTCGCCGGCACCGTGGGTGCCAACACGCCGCTCGCCGGTACCGGCAGCGCCGCGGATGCCGAGGGCCTCACGGTGGAGTTCAGCGACTTCCGCCTGATGAATATCGAGAACGTCACCGACGCCTCCGGCAAGCCCGACGCACGCGGCGTGGCGCGCAAGTCGTTCAATGAGAAGCTCGAATCCCACCTCGGCTCGGCCGTCAATCCCGAGCGCGCGAAGGAGTTGCGCAACGTGGGCCCGTCGGTGCAGTACAAGCTGCGCGACCGCAACGGCCAGGCGCGCGAGTTCAACAACTACATGGTGCCGGTGCAGCTGGACGGCCAGACGGTCTTCCTGGCCGRCATGCGCGACTCGCCCAGCGAGCCGTTCCGCTACCTGCGCATTCCCGCCGACGAGCAGAACAGCGTGGCGGACTGGATGCGCCTGCGCGCCGCCTTGCAGGACCGCGCGCTGCGCGGCGAGGCGGCGCGCCGCTTCGCGCTCGCCTCGATGCCGGGCGCCGATCGCGAGACCCTGCGCGGCCAGCTGGCCGAAAGCGCGCTGCGCGCGCTCGACCTGTTTGCCGGCGCCGCGCGCAGCAATCCGCAGGCGCCGCCGGGCGGCTTCACCGCCATCGCCGGGTTCCTGGAGAAGTCGGTGCCGCCGGCCGAGCAGCAGAAGGCGGCCGACGTCCTGCTCAAGATCCTCAATGGCGCGATGTGGGAGCTGTGGCAGCTGGCGCGCGCCCAGGACAAGCTGCCGGTCGTGCCCAACAGTGCCCAGAGCGGCGCTTTCCTGCAGCAGGCGATCAACGCCCTGTCCGACGGCTTCTTCTACACGGCACCGGTTTTCCTGCAGCTCGACGACTTCACCGAGGTCAAGGCCAGCGTGTTCCAGATGACCCGTGCACCAGGAAAGAACATCGTGTATCTTGGCTGTCTGCTGCTGGTGCTGGGCGTGTTCTCGATGTTCTACATCCGCGAGCGCCGGGTCTGGGTCTGGGTCAAGGATCGGGGCGCCGCGGCGGCGGATACCGAGGCCGCCGGGGACGGCAAAGACGGGCAGGGCGCAGCCAGCCACGTGCTGATGGCCATGTCCACCCAGCGCCGAACGCTGGATTTCGAGAAGGAATTTGCCGCCCTGCGCGATGACGTCGGCAGGGCAGCCGGCAGCGCAGGTGATGCAGTTGACGCCGGCGACGCCGGCAAGGGCAAGCCGGCCACGCATTGAACGAGGCCAGCCCCCGCAATCAAGCAGGAACCACTATGTCTTCGAATGTGAATCAGGCCAGGACGGCGATGCCGGCGAGCGCGCCCGCACGTGCCGCAGACGGTGCCGACCAGGCTTACCTGGAACCGTCCTTCCTGCGCCGGCTGGGATGGGCCGACTGGCTGTTCGCGCTGTTGCTGGCAGTGGGGGCGGGCTTCGCGCTCACGCGCTACGGCGAGTGGATGAACGTCTACGACAAGGGCGTGCTGATCGCCGCGGTGCCCACCTTTGCGCTGCTGGGCTGGCACTGGAAGCCGCTGCGGCTGCTGATGGTGGCACTGGCGGTGTTGTCGCTGTTCGCCATCCAGCTCTATCACGGCCAGCTCGCGCGTGCCGAGCAGGCTTTCTTCCTCAAGTACTTCCTGTCGAGCCAGTCGGCCATCCTGTGGATGAGCGCGCTGGTGTTCCTGTCCACGCTGTTCTACTGGGGCGGCCTGCTGGCGCGCGCCGAGACCGGCCTGCAGATCGGCAGCAAGATGGCGTGGGCGGCGGTGGTGCTGGGCTTCACCGGCATGCTGGTGCGCTGGTACGAGTCGTACCTGATCGGCGCCGACATCGGCCACATTCCCATCTCCAACCTCTACGAAGTGTTCGTGCTGTTCACGCTGATCACTTCGCTGTTCTACCTGTACTACGAAGGCCACTACGCCACCCGCGCGCTCGGGCCGTTCGTGATGCTGGTGGTGTCGGCCGCGGTCGGCTTCCTGCTCTGGTACACGGTCAGCCGCGACGCCAGCGAGATCCAGCCGCTGGTGCCCGCGCTGCAGAGCTGGTGGATGAAGATCCACGTGCCCGCCAATTTCATCGGCTATGGCACCTTCGCCCTGGCTGCGATGGTCTCGGTGGCGTACCTGCTCAAGCAGCACGGCATCCTCGCCGAGCGCCTGCCCGCGCTCGAAGTGCTGGACGATGTGATGTACAAGGCCATCGCCGTGGGCTTTGCCTTTTTCACCATCGCCACCATCCTCGGCGCGCTGTGGGCGGCCGAGGCCTGGGGCGGCTACTGGAGCTGGGATCCGAAGGAGACCTGGGCGCTCATCGTCTGGCTCAACTACGCGGCCTGGCTGCACATGCGCCTGATGAAGGGCCTGCGCGGCACGATGGCGGCGTGGTGGGCGCTGGTGGGCTTGCTGGTGACGACCTTCGCCTTCCTTGGTGTCAACATGTTCCTCTCCGGCCTGCATAGCTACGGCGAACTCTGATCCGGATGCTGCGCTGCAAGAAGAAAGCCCGCCGAGAACCCGGCGGGTTTTTTTTCGCCCATATGGAATAAAGTCGTCACATCCGGTGTTTACTGAAGGGACGGCGCCGGCTGGCGGCGCCGCATCGCAATCGCATGGAGACACCCATCATGGCCCGTTCCCGTCTTTCCGCTTTCCCGTCCCTGACTTCGCTGTCACGTCCTGCCGCGCTCGCCCTGGCCTGCTCCGCCGTACTGCTGTCCGCCTGTTCGGGCATGGGTGGCATGGGCGGTGGCGGCGGCAATATGCCGCCCACGGTGAAGGTCGCCAACGGTGCGCTGACCGATCCGCAAGGCCTGACGCTCTATACCTTCGATCGCGACGGCGGCGACAAGAGCGTGTGCAACGGCGCCTGCTCCACCAACTGGCCGCCGCTGATGGCCTCGCCGGGCACCAGCGCCATGGGCAGCTACACCATCATCACGCGCGACGATGGTTCCAAGCAGTGGGCCTACCGCGGCAAGCCGCTGTACCGCTTCGCCAAGGATGCCAAGCCGGGCGACCGCACTGGCGACAACTTCAACAACGTCTGGCACGTCGCCACGCCCTGAACGCGGCGCGTGCAGCCTGAGGGCATGGACGGCTTCGACCGCCAGCTGGTCGCGCTGGCGCCGCGCCTGCGGYGCCACGCGCGCGGCCTGACCGGGGACGCGGCGAGCGCCGACGACCTGGTGCAGGACACGCTGGAGCGCGCCCTGCGCTACCGCTGGCGCTTTCGCCTGCGCACCGGCGCCTGGTGGGGCGACGGCGCCGACGGGTTGCTGTCCTGGCTGCTGACGATGATGCACAGGCTGCGCATCAATGCTTACCGGCGTGCCGATCTCGTGACCTTTGCCGACACCCTTCCCGACGTACCCAGTGCTGCGCCCGGACCCGCCCTCGGGCTGGACCTGGAGAGGGCGCTCGCCCGCCTGCCCGAAGCCCAGCGCGCGGTGATGCTGCTGGTTGGCCTGGAGCAGTTCACCTATGCCGAGACGGCGCAATTGCTGGGCGTGCCGGTCGGCACGGTGATGTCGCGCCTGGCGCGCGCGCGCGAGCAGATGCGCGAGCTGCTCGATGGCAGCCCGGCCGCGCCACACGCCGGCGCCGCCGGTGGCGTGCATGGTCTGCAGCGAGTCAAGTGATGTCCCCGATCAGCGAAACCGATCTCCACGCCTATGCGGACGGCCAGCTCGACCCGGCCCGCCGCGCCGAGGTGGAAGCGTTCCTGGCGGCCCATCCCGAGGCCGCCGCGCGGGTCAGCGCATGGCGCCGCCAGACCGGAGAGCTGCACGCCGCGCTGGATGGCGTGCTCAATGAAGCCGTGCCCCTGCGCGCGCTGCCCCCGAGGCTGCAAGGCCGCGCCGCCGGGCCGGCACGGCGCATGGCGGGCTGGGGCATGGCGCTGGCCGCGAGCCTGGCGTCGCTGGCGATCGGCGGCGCGGCCGGCTGGCTGGCCCATGGGCGTGCCGATGTCCTCGCCGCCAGGACGCCTTCGGTCGAGCGCTTCGCGCGCGATGCGCTGGCCAGCCACGTAGTCTACGCGCCCGAGGTGCGACATCCGGTCGAGGTTGCCGCGGTGGACGAGACGCACCTGGTCGCCTGGCTGTCCAAGCGGCTTGGCGCGCCGCTGCGCGTGCCCGACCTGCGTGCCCAGGGCTTTCGCCTGATCGGCGGGCGCCTGGGCGTGGCCGAAGGCGGCCCGTCCGCCATCCTCATGTACGAGGCCGATGACGGCAACCGGGTCTCGTTGCAGCTGCGGCACATGGCGTCCGGCACCCCCGACACCGCCTTCCGGCTGGAGAGCCTGCCCGGCACCCCCGGCACCACGGCGTTCTACTGGGTGGACCGCGACCTCGGCTTCGCCCTGGCCGGCCCGCTCGGGCGTGCCGCGTTGCTGGCGCTCGCGCAAGCCGTGTACCACCAGTACCAGGGCGGCTGAGCCCGCCGACGCGGACGCGAAAAAGCTGTCAGGATTCGTCCGCACCAAGCGACTGAGCATGAGATCCGATCGCGCAGGCGGCCTCCCGTGGGCAGGTGTGCGCGAACAAGCATGCAACGAGGAACCATAACGATGCTGATTCCCTCTCCAAAATGGCTGCGCGGCGACGATATCGCCGCCAGCGAGATCACGCCGCGCGGCGTCTTCGATGCCCGTCGGCGCCTGATGGCAATGGCGGCGGCAGGTGCCGTCGGGGGCACGCTCACGCCCTGGTTCTCGCGCCGGGCGCTGGCCCAGACGCCACACGGGCAGAAGCTGCCGGCGACGCCCAACAACGCCTACGTGGTGCCGGAAAAGCGCACGTCGTACGAGGACATCACCACGTACAACAATTTCTACGAATTCGGCACCGACAAGTCCGATCCGTCGCGCAATGCCGGCACCCTGCGCACGCGGCCGTGGCAGGTCGCCGTCGAAGGCCTGGTGAAGAAGCCCAAGGTCTACGATATCGACGAACTGCTGCGCCTGATGCCGCTGGAGGAGCGCGTCTATCGCCTGCGCTGCGTCGAAGGCTGGTCGATGGTGATCCCGTGGAGCGGCTATTCGCTGGCCGAGCTGATCCGCCGCGTGGAGCCGCAGGCCGGGGCCAGGTACGTGGAATTCGTCACCCTCGACGACAAGAAGCAGATGCCCGGCGTCAGCAGCCGCGTGCTTGACTGGCCGTACACCGAGGGCCTGCGCATGGACGAGGCCATGCATCCCCTGACGCTGCTCGCATTCGGCCTCTATGGCGAGGTGCTGCCCAACCAGAACGGCGCGCCGGTGCGCGTGGTGGTGCCGTGGAAATACGGCTTCAAGAGCGCCAAATCCATCGTCAAGATCCGCTTTGTCGACAAGCAGCCCAGCACCAGCTGGAACCTGGCCGCGGCACAGGAATACGGCTTCTATTCCAACGTCAACCCGGAAGTGGACCATCCGCGCTGGAGCCAGGCCACCGAGCGCCGCATCGGCGAGGACAAGGGCGGTGGCGGCTTCAGCGCCCTGTTCGCACCCAAGCGCAAGACGCTGCCGTTCAACGGCTACGCGCCGCAGGTGGCGTCGCTGTACCAGGGCATGGACCTGAGGAAGTTCTTCTGATGGCGACGCCGGACTTGTCCCCGCCGCGCGTCGCGGCGCCTGGGGCGCGTCCCGCGCGCCGGGCCGGGCAAGCGGGTCAGGCGGGCCTGGCTCCCGGCCGCGTGCGCGCCGTCAAGGCGGCCGTGTGGCTGCTGGCGCTGCTGCCCTTCCTGCGCCTGCTGCTGCTCGGCTTCACCGGTCAGTTCGGCGCCAACCCGCTTGAGTTCGTCACGCGCTCGACCGGCACGTGGACCCTGGTGATGCTGTGCGCCACGCTGGCGGTGACGCCGCTGCGGCGGCTGAGCGGCTGGAACTGGCTGGTCCGCCTGCGGCGCATGCTAGGCCTGTTCGCCTTCTTCTACGGGCTGCAGCATTTCCTGCTGTGGCTTGCCGTGGACCGGGGCTTCGACGTGGCCTACATGATCAAGGACATCGCCAAGCGTCCGTTCATCACGGTGGGGTTTGCCGCCTTCGTGCTGTTGGTGCCGTTGGCGGCCACCTCGACCAACGCCATGGTCAGGCGCCTGGGCGGCAAGCGCTGGCAATGGCTGCATCGCTCCATCTACGCCATTGTGGTGCTGGGCATCCTGCACTTCTGGTGGCACAAGGCGGGCAAGCACGATTTCGGCACGGTATCGATCTACGCCGCGGTGGTGTTCGTCCTGCTCGCCATGCGGGTCTGGTGGTGGTGGCGCAGGCCGGCGCCGCAGCCGGCACGCCGCTGAGGCACGCACGCACCCAGCCAGACGGCGGGCGTCAGAGATAGCGCTGTCGGCCACCACCACGCGCCAGCCCTGGTGCGCCAAGCGGCGCGGGCCGGCGGGCGAGTGGGTCAGCCCTGCAGCAGGCGCTCGTCGCGGAACAGGTCTTCCACGCGTTCGCGGCCACGCACCAGGTGCACGTCGTCGCCGTCGACCATCACCTCGGCCGCGCGCGGGCGGGTGTTGTAGTTGGAGCTCATGACGAAGCCGTAGGCACCGGCCGACATCACTGCCAGCAGGTCGCCCGGCTGCACCGACAGCGCGCGGTCGCGGCCGAGCCAGTCGCCGGATTCGCACACGGGGCCGACGATGTCGTAGGTCACGGGCGCGACCTGTGCCGCTTCGCGCAACTGCACGGGTTCGATGCGGTGGTAGGCCTCGTACATGGCGGGGCGCGCCAGGTCGTTCATGGCCGCGTCGACGATGCAGAAGTTCTTGGCCGCGCCCGGCTTGAGGAATTCCACCTGCGTCAGCAGCACGCCGGCATTGCCCACCAGCGAGCGGCCCGGCTCGAACAGCACTTCGCGATGGCCATGGCCGCGCTCGGCCACGCGGTCGAGCAGGGTGCGGGCGAAGCCGGTGATGTCCGGCGGAGTCTCGTCGTCATAGGTGATGCCGAGACCGCCGCCGACGTCGATGTGCTCGAGCTTGATGCCTTCGCGCTCGAGCGCCTCGACCACGTCCAGCACCTTGTCCAGTGCTTCCAGGTAGGGCGAGACCTCGGTGATCTRCGAGCCGATGTGGCAGTCGATGCCGGCCACTTCCAGGTGCGGCAGCGCGGCCGCGGCACGGTAGGTCGGCAGCACGTCCTCGAAGGCCACGCCGAACTTGTTGCCCTTCAGGCCGGTGGAGATATACGGGTGGGTCTTGGCGTCCACGTCCGGGTTGATGCGCAGCGACACGCGCGCGCGCTTGCCCATGCGGCCGGCCACGGCGTTCAGGCGGTCCAGCTCGGGGATCGATTCCACGTTGAACGACAGCACGTCGTGCGACAGCGCGAGTTCCATCTCGGCGGCGGTCTTGCCCACGCCCGAGAACACCACCTTGCGCGGATCTCCGCCCACCGCCAGCACGCGCTGCAGCTCGCCCCCGGACACGATGTCGAAGCCTGCGCCGAGCTTGGCGAAGACCTGCAGCACGGCCAGGTTGGAGTTGGCCTTCATGGCGTACTGCACGCGCGCGCGGCGGCCCTGGCACGCCGCGGCGTAAGCCTGGTAGGCGGCGCTCAGCGCGGCGCGCGAGTACACATAGGTGGGGGTGCCGTATTCGGCAGCGATACGCGCGAGCGGTACGTGCTCGACGGCAAGCGCGCCGTCGTGGCGATGGAAGAAGGCGGTCATGGTTACTTGGCGGTGGGGGTGGCGGCCGGGGCCGGCGCGGTATCGGTGGCCGGGGCGGGCGCCGCGGGGGCGGGACTGGGCACGTTCGGCAAGCTCGGATTGCCCAGGCCGGGGTCCGGCACGGCCGGCTTGGCCGGCGCGGCCGGTGGCCGGGGCATCGTCAGCGGGCCGCGGATGCCGCATCCCGAGAGCAGGGGCATCGCAAGGCTGGCGGCAATCGCCGATACAATCGCAACACGACGCAACATCGGGTCGTCCTAGAAGAGTCGTCCCGACCCGTCCCCGCAGCGGGGCCCGGGCTGGCGGGACCAACGAAAATACGAAACTTGATTCAACACGCTACCGGCCGGGCGACACGCGAGTGGCGCTGGCCGGGCGGTCTTGGAGTTTAGCATGCCCCCCATGAGTGAAAGCGAGTTCCTGGCCCTGGCCCAGCAAGAGCTGGACAGGCTGGAGAGCGCGGTGGAATCGGCCGCCGACGCGGCCGATGCCGACATCGAAATCAACCGCGCCGGCAACCTGATCGAGCTGGAATTCGAAGACGGTTCCAAGATCATCGTCAACAGCCAGGCGCCGATGCAGGAGCTGTGGGTGGCGGCGCGTTCGGGCGGCTTCCATTTCCGCCATGATGGCCGGCAATGGCTGGATACGCGCGGGGGAGGGGAGTTGTATGCGGCGCTGTCGGACTACGTGAGCCAGCAGGCCGGGGTGAAGCTGAAGCTGGTCTGAGTGCTGTGTGCCGGCGTCCTGGCGAACGCCGGCACTGATAGCACTGATACGGAACGATCCCGTCGGGCGCGGCTCAGCCGCCGCCGCCGAACATCTCCAGGATCCGTTTCTTCTCGCCTTCCACGTCAGCCGGGGACTGCGAGCTCTCGTCCGGCTTGCCGGGCCACGGATCGCCCAGCCCCACCGAAGCCACGCCGGCGCCGCCGGCATTTTCTTCGAAGGTCCAGTCGCCGGCCACCATGACCACGCCCTCGGGCGCCTGCCGCTCGGGGATCTCGGGCACGCCCTTGAGCATCTTGCCCATATAGCCCACCCAGATCGGCAGCGCGAGGCCGCCGCCGGTTTCGCGCACGCCCAGGCTCTTGGGCTGGTCGTAGCCCATCCATGCGATCGCCACCAGCTTGGGCGTGTAGCCGGCGAACCAGGCGTCAACGGCGTCGTTGGTGGTGCCGGTCTTGCCGGCCAGGTCGTTGCGGCCCAGGCGTTGCTTGGCACTGTTGGCCGTACCGGAGCGCACCACTTCGCGCAGCATCGAATCGGCGATAAACGCCGTGCGTGCATCGAGCACGCGAACCGCGTCCGCGCCGGCGCGCTGCGGCTTGGTCTCGGAGATCACGTTGCCGCGCGCGTCGACCACCTTGTGGATCAGATAGGGATTGACGCGGTAGCCGCCGTTGGCGAACACCGAGTAGGCGCCCGCCATCTGCAGCGGGGTGACGCTGCCCGCGCCCAGCGCCATCGGCAGGTAGGCCGGGTGCTTGTCGGCGTCGAAGCCGAAGCGCGTGATGTAGTCCTGGGCGTACTGGGTGCCGATGGCGCGCAGGATCCGCACCGACACCAGGTTCTTGGACTTGGCCAGCGCGCGGCGCATGGTCATCGGGCCCTCGAACTTGCCGTCGTAGTTCTTCGGCTCCCACACCTGGCCGCCGTTGTCGGCGATCGAGATCGGGGCGTCGTTGATCACGGTGGCGGGCGAGAATCCCTTCTCCAGCGCGGCCGAGTAGATGAACGGCTTGAAGCTCGAACCGGGCTGGCGCCAGGCCTGCGTCACGTGGTTGAACTTGTTGCGGTTGAAGTCGAAGCCGCCCACCATCGAGCGGATCTCGCCGTCTTCCGGGTTGAGCGAGATAAAGGCCGCCGAGACCTCGGGCAGCTGCGTCACCGACCACGCGCCCTTTTCGTCCTGCGTCACGCGGATGATGGCGCCGGGCCGGATCTTGGCCTTGGGCTGCGCGTTGGCCGCCAGAGACGGCGCGATGAAGCGCAGCGCCTGGCCTTCGATGGTGGCGACTTCGCCCGACAGCAGCGTGGCGGTGACCTGCCTGGCGGACACGCTGGTGACCACGGCGGAGCGCAGGTCGTCGCTGCCCGGGTGTTCCAGCAGCGCGTCGTCGATGGCCTGCTCGCGCTCGTCGGCGCCGGAGGGCAGGTCGATGAAGGCCTCGGGGCCGCGGTAGCCGTGGCGGCGCTCGTAGTTCATGATGCCGGAGCGCACCGCCTCGTAGGCTGCGTCCTGGTCCTGCTTGTTGAGCGTGGTGTAGACCGTCAGGCCGCGCGTGTAGGTTTCCTCGCGGTATTGCGCGTACATCAGCTGGCGCACGATCTCGGCCACGTATTCGGCGTGGGTGGAGAATTCGTTGCCCTCGCCGCGCACTTTCAGCTCTTCGTGGATGGCCTTGTCATATTGCTCGGGCGTGATGTAGCGCAGGTCGCGCATGCGCTGCAGGATGTATTCCTGGCGCACCTTGGCGCGCTTGGGATTGACCACAGGGTTGTAGGCCGAGGGCGCCTTGGGCAGGCCCGCCAGCATGGCGGCCTCGGCCGGCGTCACGTCCTTGATCGACTTGCCGAAGTACACCCGGGCCGCGCTGGCGAAGCCATAGGCGCGTTGCCCGAGGTAGATCTGGTTCATGTACAGCTCGAGGATCTGGTCCTTCGACAGGTTGGCCTCGATCTTGTAGGCCAGCAGCATTTCATACAGCTTGCGGGTATAGGTCTTCTCGCTGGAGAGGAAGAAGTTGCGCGCCACCTGCATGGTGATGGTGGACGCACCTTGCGACAGCCCGCCGCGCAGGTTGGCCAGGCCGGCGCGCAGCACGCCGACGAAGTCCACGCCGCCGTGTTCGTAGAAGCGGTCGTCCTCGATGGCCAGCACCGCTTTCTTCATGACGTCCGGGATCTCGGCGATCGGCACGAAATTGCGGCGTTCCTCGCCGAACTCGCCGATCAGCACGTTGTCGGCCGTGTAGATGCGCAGCGGGATCTTGGGGCGGTAATCCGTGATGGTGTCGAGCGAGGGCAGGTTCGGTGCCGCCACCAGCAATGCGTATCCGAGCAGCAGCGCCACCGCCACGATGCCGGCCACCAGCAGGCCCAGTACCCAAAAGGTTGCCCGCATCCAGATCGGACGGCGGGCGGGCAGGGACGGCTTCTGTTGTGCTGTGGCCATAAGGGAAATACCTAGTTAGAGGTGCCGGGGATTATATCTCCGGGGATTGGGTGCTCCGGACGTGCTGTGGCGCGAGCGTCGCTATCGGGCTGTTACAAGATGTAATGCGATTTAGATCTGCATGAAACGCGGCGAGGGGCGGAGCGCAGGGGCGGCGGGGTTCCGTGGGATTTTGACAACGCTTTATGTGGGGTGCTCACGAAAAGCAATCGTGGTCAAACCGGCACATTGCMAGCGCCYCWSGTTTTTGTGAGAATCCAYSAACTAAAAGAGCAAAACGTTTCATCCAAGAAACAAAACAGACTCGCCAAATTAGAGCTAGCAAGCCAAGGCGAGTTCAACGGTCAGGGGGTCACCTTGCGGCGAGGTATCTTGTCGGGGTTGTTGCGCCGTACGACGGTCGGCGTGGACATCGGGTCGTCCAGCGTGAAGGTAGTCGAGCTGTCCGTGGGCAGTGGCAAGACCGACTATCGGCTGGAAAAATGCGCCAGCGAGTTGCTGGATCGCAATGCCGTTGCCGATGGCAACGTGGTCAATATCGAAGCGGTGGGCATCGCCCTGAAGCGAGCGCTCGGCAAGGCCGGGATTCGCGGCAAGGAGGTTGTGCTCGGCGTGCCTTCGATGCTGACGGAATCGCAAACCGTCAGCCTCCCGGACAACCTGTCCGAGGATGAACTCTACGTACAGGTGGAATCGGAGGCGCACCGTCTCTATCCCCCCTCCCAGGCCGTCAATTTCGACTTCGCCGTGATCGGTCCCAGCGAGACCGAGGGCGGCATCGGCGTGCGCGTGACCGCTGCCAACAGCGACCGCGTGCAGGAACGCGTGACCGCCGCCGAGATGGCGGGGCTCAAGCCGCACGTGATGGACGTCGAGGAATACGCCGTGCAGCGCTCGGTGGTGCAGATGCTGGGCGTGAAGCCCGACCTCAGCGAGACCGATGCCAAGGAACTGCCCGTGGTGGCCGTCATCCACCTCGGCGGCAGCCGTTCCAAGGCCATTTTCTACCAGGGCTGGAAAGAGCTCTACGAGCAGCCGCTCAACAGCTACGGCGACCAGCTCACCCAGAGCGCGGCGCGCATGTTCACGCTGGACGCGCTCAAGGCCGAGATCAAGAAGCGCAAGAACACGCTGCCCGAATCGTGGCGCACCCAGTTGCTCAGGCCTTCGCTGGAAGCGCTGGCGGTCGAGGTGCAGGGCGCCGTGCGCAACTTCCTGTCTGCGTCGAGCATCGGCCGGGTCGACGAGATCCTGCTCTCCGGCGGGCATGCCTCGCTGGTCGGCGTGCAGGCCGCGATCGAGCAGCAGACCGAGATCACCACCACGCTGGCCAACCCGTTCGCCAACATGATGACTGCCGGCAAGGTCAACGAGCGCTATCTCCAGCGCGACCTGCCGGCCTACATCGTGAGCGCCGGGCTTGCGCTGCGCGGCCTGCAGTAAGCCAGCGAGGAAAGCCGCATGCCTACCAACACGATCCCGACAGTCAACCTGCTGCCGTACCACGAGGCCCGCAAGGCCTCGCGCCGCAAGAAGGTCTACACGCTGCTCGGCTGCGCGGCCGGGGCCGGCGCGCTGGTGGTGCTGCTTGGCGGCCTGTACATCGACAGCCGCGTCGAAGCGGTGGCCGGGCTGAACCAGGTGCTCACCGTCGAGAACAGCCGCCTGGACCTGCAGATCCGCGAAGTCAATTCGCTGCGCAAGGACATCGAAGGACTGCTGCAGCGCCAGAAGGCCATCGAAGGCCTGCAGAACGAACGCAACCGGCCCGTGCAGCTGCTCGAGGAACTGGTGCGCCAGGTGCCCGAGGGCGTCTACCTGACCACCCTCAAGCAGACCGGCGATGCCTTTACCGTGACCGGCATCGCCCAGTCCAACGAGCGCGTGTCGGAGCTGTTGCGCAACTTCAGCCTGGTGGACTGGCTGGACAAGGCCGAGCTGGTCGAATCCAAGGCCGTGATGATGACCAACAACCTGCGCGAGCAACGGCGCCTGTTCGACTTCTCCATGCGCTTTGCCTACCGCGCGCCAGAGACGCCGGATGACGCGAAGGGCGGCAAGAACGGCAAGGCCGGCGCCGCCAGCGGTGTTGCGGCGCAAGGCGCCCAGGGCGGGAAGGGCTGACCATGGCACTCAATTCCGAAATCTCGCTGGCCACGCTGAACGACCTCACCGCGCAGTTCCGCGGCCTCAATCTCAACGAGCCCGAAACCTGGCCGGCCGCGCCGCGTGTGCTGTTCGCGGTCCTGGCGGCGGTGCTGGTGCTGGTGCTGGGCTGGCAGTTCTACCTGAGCGGCAAGCTCGACGAGCTCGATCGCAAGCACGCCGAGCAGGAAAGCCTGAAAGCGTCCTACCAGAGCAAGGTGGGGCAGGTCGCCAACCTGGATGCGCTGCGCAAGCAGAAGGCGGAAGTGGAGCAGCGCGTAGCGCTGGTCGAGCGCCAGCTGCCGAACAAGACCGAGATGGACGCGCTGCTGGCGGACGTCAACCATGCCGGCGTGGCGCGCGGCCTGCAGTTCGAGCTGTTCAAGCCGCAGGCTGCCGTGATGAAGCCCTATTTCGCCGAGATCCCGGTCAACCTGAAGGTCACCGGCCGCTATCACGACGTGGCGCAGTTCAACGCCGACGTGGCCGCGCTGTCTCGCATCGTGTCGATGCAGGGGCTGCAGTTCACCACGGGCAAGGACGGCGGGCTGGCGATGGAGGCCGTTGCCATGGCCTACCGCGCGCTCGATGCCGACGAACAGGCGGCGCAGCGCAAGGCGGAAGCGACCGCGGCAGCGGCCAAGAATGCCGCGGGAGCCAAGAAATGATGCCAGCGATCCAGGCTTCATGCGTGCGCGCCTGCGCCTGTGCGCTGCTGGGTGCCGCGCTGCTGGCGGCGTGCGGGGCCAGCGACGAGGACGGCCTGCGCCAGTGGATGGCACAGGCGCGCGCCGCCAAGGCGCCGCCGCCCGCGCCGCTGCCCGAGCCCAAGCCCTATGTGCCGCGCGATTACGCCGGCCGCAGCGCGCCCGAGCCGTTTGCCCAGAACAAGATCGGCGACCTCAACCGGGTCTTGTCCGAATCGCCGGAGKCCGGMCGGCGRCGMGAGCCGCTKGAGGAMTWCCCGCTGGAAAACTTCAAGATGCTGGGCGCCATGAAGAAGAGTGGCGACACATATGGCGTCGTGCAGGTAGACAACAAGATCCACCACGTCAAGGTGGGGCAGTATCTCGGCCAGAACTACGGCCGGGTGGTCCGCATCAACGATCAGGAGATCGTGTTGCGCGAATTGGTCCGGGAAGGGGTAGCCGAGTGGAAAGAGAAAATCACCAGCCTGAAGCTGGAGGGGTCGGCATGATCATGGGTCGCTGGTACCGGGCGCTTGCGGGCGCCGCGGTGATGATGCTTGCCTTGGCCGCGCCGGCAGCGATGGCGCAATCGACGACAGGCAACGCGGTCAAGCGCGTGGACGCCACCGCGTTGGGCGAGCAGACCGTCTTCACGGTCGAGATGGCGGGGCCGCTCGCGCAGAAGCCGGCGGATTTCACCACGCAGAACCCGCCCAAGCTTGCCATCGACTTCCTCGATACCGGCTTTGCGCCGGGCCGCGCGCAGTACGACTTCGGCGGCAAGCTGCTCAAGAGCGCCAACGTGGTGCAGATCGGCGACCGCACGCGCGTGGTCCTCGATCTCGCGCGCGTGGCCAGCTACCGCACCGAAGTCCGCGGCAACCAGTTCGTGGTGCTGCTCGACAACGTGGCGCAGAGCTCGCGCCCGGCGGCGCCGACCTTCGCGCCGAGCTCGGCGCAGGCGTCGCAGATGGCCGCCAACCGGCCCACCGTGCGCAATATCGATTTCCGCCGTGGCCCGGACGGCGCGGGCCGCATCGTGGTGGACCTGTCCTCGCGCGATTCCGGCATCAATATCGCGCAGCAGGGCCAGAACGTGGTGGTCGACTTCCTCAACACCGGCATGCCCGACGGCCTGCGCCGGCGCTACGATGTCAGCGATTTCGGCACGCCGGTGCAGGGCATGCGCGCCGGCGACAACAGCGGCAACACGCGCCTGACGATCGAGCCGCGCGGCAACTGGGAATACAGCTCCTACCAGACCGATACGCAGTTCGTGGTCGAGGTACGCCCGGTCAAGGAGGATCCGGCCAAGCTGATCAGCGGCGCGGGCTTCCGCGGCGAACGGCTCTCGCTGAACTTCCAGAACATCGATATCCGCTCGCTGCTGCAGGTGTTCGCCGACTTCACCAACCTCAACATCATCACCAGCGAAAGCGTGCAGGGCAACCTGACGCTGCGCCTGAAGGATGTGCCCTGGGACCAGGCGCTGCAGATCGTGCTGGACGCCAAGGGCCTGGCCTCGCGCCGCAACGGCAATGTGCTGTGGGTGGCACCCAAGGCCGAGCTGGCCACCAAGGAAAAGCTCGAGCTCGAGTCGCAGCAGCAGATCAATGATCTCGAACCGATYCGCAGCCAGGTGTTCCAGCTCAACTACCAGCGCGCGGAGGATGTGCGCCGCATGCTGCTCGGACTGGCCGCTGCTGGCGGTGTGGGTGCCGGTGCAGGTGCCGGAGCCATGTCCAGCATTACCCCGCTTGGTGGCGTGGGTGGCTTGACGACCGGCACGACGCGCATGCTGTCCAAGCGCGGTTCGCTGACGGCCGATCCCCGCACCAACCAGCTGTTCGTGTCGGATATCGCCATCAAGCTCGAAGAAGTGCAGAACTTCCTTGGCAAGATCGACATCCCGGTGCGCCAGGTCATCATCGAGGCGCGCATCGTCGAGGCCAACGACACCTTCAGCCGCAACCTGGGGGTCCGTCTCGGATTTGCGTCCAAGACGAGTGGTTCGGCCGTGGGTAACTCGATTACCAACGTGCTGAGCCCCGTCACGAACCCGATCTCGCAGGCCGGCACCTGGGACAACTCCCCGGCGCTGAGCCTGCCGGCGGCGGCGATCAATGGCGTGAATCCCAGCTCGGTGGCGGTGAGCCTGTTCAGCAACACCGCCGGCCGCTTCCTTGCGCTCGAGCTCTCGGCGCTGGAGGCGGACGGACGGGGCAAGATCATCTCCAGCCCGCGCGTGGTCACCGCCAACAATATCAAGGCGCTGATCGAGCAGGGCACCGAGCTGCCCTACCAGGCGGCCACCTCCAGCGGCGCCACCTCCGTGCAGTTCCGCAAGGCCAACCTGAAGCTGGAAGTGACGCCGCAGATCACGCCCGAAGGCAATGTGCTGCTGGACGTGGACGTCAACAAGGACAGCGTGGGCATCCAGACCACTGCGGGCTTCGCCATCGACACCAAGCACGTGCAGACGCAGGTGCTGGTGGAGAACGGCGGCACGGTGGTGATCGGCGGCATCTACAGCCAGACCGAGACCACCAACGTCAACAAGGTGCCCTTCCTGGGCGACATCCCGATCCTGGGCAATCTGTTCAAGGACAGCGCCAAGGTCAACAACCGCACCGAGCTGCTGGTGTTCCTGACGCCGCGCGTGCTCAACGAGAGCGTCTCGCTGAAATAGGCCCGAACTACGCCGGATACGCCGGATGCAGTAGACTGGCAGGCCGCATCGCTCGCGATGCGGCCTTTTTATTGCCCGGGCTGGCGGGCGCGGGAGCGGGGCAGGTCGAGGGGTGGGCCGCCGCAAGCGCGTTTCCTGCCACTTGCCCGGAATGCTCCGACATAAGAAGATGACGCTGTTTTCCACTGCGGTGGCCGGCCAGAGACCCGGCTTCCGCCCGATACGCCAGTGACAGTCACCCGCCCGAACCTTTTCTTTGTTGGCCTGATGGGTGCCGGCAAGACCACCGTCGGCCGAACCGTGGCCCGGCGCCTGAACTATCCCTTCTTCGATTCGGACCACGAACTCGAGGCGCGTTGCGGCGTGCGGATTCCGATCATCTTCGAGCATGAGGGCGAAGCCGGCTTCCGCGACCGCGAGGCACACATGATCGACGAGCTGAGCCAGCGCAGCGGCATCGTGCTGGCCACCGGCGGCGGCGCGGTGCTGCGCCCGGAGAACCGCGCCCACCTGAAGGCGCGCGGCACCGTGGTCTACCTGCGCGCCAGTCCGCACGACCTGTGGCTGCGCACGCGCCACGACCGCAACCGCCCGCTGCTGCAGACCGCGGACCCCAAGGGCAGGCTCGAAGCGCTCTATGGGGAGCGCGACCCGCTTTACCGCGAGGTGGCGGATTTCATCATCGAAACCGGCAAGCCCTCGGTGGCCCAGCTTGCTAATATGGTGTTGATGCAACTTGAAATGGCCGGTTTCAGCGTGTCCGCGGAAGAGCCCGAGGAGCCCGGGGAGCCGGGCGAACCCGGCGAACCCGGACGGGACGACGGCACGGACGCCGACACACTACCGGTGCAGGACCAGGATCACGATGATCACCCTTGAAGTCGACCTGGGGGAGCGCAGCTACCCCATCCATATCGGTACCGGCCTGCTCGACCAGGCCGAGTTGCTGCGTCCCCACGTGCGTGGGCAGCATGCCGTCATCGTCACCAACGAGACCGTCGGTCCGCTCTACGCGGCGCGGGTCGAGGCCACGCTGGYCGCGCTCGGCAAGACCGTGCGCACGGTGACCCTGCCTGACGGCGAGGCCTTCAAGCACTGGGAAACGCTCAACCTGATCTTCGACGCGCTGCTGACCGCGGGCGCCGACCGCAAGACCACGCTGGTCGCCCTCGGCGGCGGGGTGGTGGGCGACATGACCGGGTTTGCCGCTGCCTGTTATATGCGCGGCGTGCCCTTCGTGCAGATGCCGACCACCTTGCTGGCGCAGGTGGATTCCTCCGTGGGCGGCAAGACCGGCATCAACCACCCGCTGGGCAAGAACATGATCGGCGCCTTTCACCAGCCCAACGCGGTGATTGCCGATATCGACACCTTGCGCACGCTGCCGGAGCGCGAACTGGCCGCCGGCCTGGCCGAGGTGATCAAGCACGGCGCCATCGCGGATGCGGAGTATTTCGGCTGGATCGAGCGCAATATCCGCGCGCTCAATGCCTGCGACCCGGACACGATGGCATTGGCCGTGCAGCGCTCGTGCGAGATCAAGGCCGCCGTGGTGGCCCAGGACGAGCGCGAGGGCGGCCTGCGCGCCATCCTCAATTTCGGCCACACCTTCGGCCATGCCATCGAGGCGGGCATGGGCTACGGCGAGTGGCTGCACGGCGAAGCCGTGGGCTGCGGCATGGTGATGGCGGCAGACCTGTCGCACCGGCTCGGCTTCATCGATATCGAGACGCGTGCGCGCCTGGTGCAGCTCACGCGTGCGGCCATGCTGCCGGTGGTGGCCCCGGAGCTCGGCACGGACCGCTACATCGAACTGATGAAAGTGGACAAGAAGGCGGAAGCCGGCAGCGTCAAGTTCATCCTGCTCAGGAAGCTGGGC
>NZ_JBFTND010000112.1:0-23092 GCF_056397305.1 Cupriavidus sp. 05N40 | reverse complement strand
GCGTAACGCCCACTGGCCACTGCGGCAAGCGAATCCGATACAGTTCACCAAGCGCTCCTCCAACCTCCGTCTTTCCGTTCAGCAATCGCTGCATGAGTGAAAAATTCTTCTGAGCCGCGGATTTCGTTTTGTCGCGTGCACTGGTCACATGTTGCTCCCACACCGATGGCAACAGATGGCCGTTGTCGAGGATACGAACGCGAATTTTTGCCTTAGCAGCAAGCCGTGATGAGCCAAATCCGTCCCCTTCCTCGTCTGGATCTTGGTTGGGTTCCACGTCTAGCGATATCATGCCCGCGCGGGCCATGAGGATGAGTGTTCGCATGTTCCAGTCGACGTTGTATTCGTTCCCGCCTGGGAGCCCATCGCGTACTGCATCGATATTGATGAGGTACAAGTCCTCCTCTCCGGCAGGCTCCCGACTCTGGTACATGGCCCTCCAGCGAGTGAAGCCCATCTCCTCAGTGACCAA
Source organism: Cupriavidus sp. 05N40 (assembly GCF_056397305.1). NCBI lineage: Bacteria > Pseudomonadati > Pseudomonadota > Betaproteobacteria > Burkholderiales > Burkholderiaceae > Cupriavidus > Cupriavidus sp. 05N40. Next base: position 22,620 of record NZ_JBFTND010000112.1, on the reverse strand, counting down.
CTTCGGTTGCGACATTTGGGCAGGCAGCACCCAATCGGTATCATCAAATACCAGCAGGCTGACGGCAGCGCGGCCATCACGGCCGCCGCGGCCAACCTCTTGATRGAACCGGTCAAGCGTTTCTGGGATCGTGGCATGGACGATGGTTCGCACATCAGCTTTGTCGATACCGACTCCAAATGCCGACGTGGCAATAATGCCGTCGAGCCTATTCTTCCGCCAGTTGTCGATGATCTCCAATCGCTGCCGCGCGGGTGTGCCACCATCAAAGCAGGCGATCCGTCGGATTCCGGCCTTCGACCTAAGCACCGCATCCCATTCGCGCACATCTTCGCGCTTGGTGACATATAGAATGAATGGCCGTGGCGCATGACGCAACGCTTCTAGCACACGCATATGCTTGTCGGCCCGACATGTGGCACGATAAAACCAGTATTGTGGCTCCGGCCGTAGGTGTACAGCGGCAACCATTTGCACTCGTTCAGCAGGGCCAAAGAGGTGAGCAAGCGTCTCGACCGTCTCTTCGCTAAAGGTGGCGCTCAGCAATAGCGTCCGGAAACTGTGTGGAGCGCTTGCCAACAAGTTATTACGCAAGCCCGCCAGCGCCTGGAATGTCGGGCGGAACTCGTCGCCCCACTGGGTCACCAAATGAGCCTCGTCAATGACCAAGTAACGCAGCATACCCGCGTGAGCTGCGTCGGTGACAGCACCCAATAGCGATGTATTCAATGCCTCTGGCGAAGTGAATAGAATCCGCTGGGTGCCATTGCGGAGGCGCTTGCGGATCTCTGCGCGTCCTTCTTTCGATAAGTCGCCATACCAGGCTAGCGGCCATGGCACATGCATCGGATCGGCTTGCCGAAAATACTTCAGCATGGCGTGCTCCTGGTCGATCGCCAGTGCTACCGTCGGAACTACAAAGACAGTCAGATGACCGGCCTCCTTGTGTACGAGTGCGCCCGCCTGCCCAACTAGGCTTTTGCCTGACCCCGTCGGCAAATTCACGAGGAGGGTCTCCCCCGGGGGAATTAGGAAAGACGCACGAACCGCCTCGCGCTGGCCGGGTGAAGAATAATGAGTAAAACCGGTCGCGTCGGTTATGAAGGGGTCGGCTGGGCATTGACCAGAGGTGCGGACCAGGCGCTCTGAATATGCATCATGAAAGGCGCCGTCGTCCGTGCTGTCTAGCCAGTCTGGCGACCACGGTTGCGCCGTCAACAGATAGGACTTACCATCAGCCGCGGCCAAAGTCTGTACACCGTGGGCAGTCCACGCTTCTGCAGATGGCCATGATGGATTGGCCGGCACACGCAACTTGAATTGGTGCCCTTGTTGTGCGCTTTCACGAAGCAAGCACTGCCGGACCAACGGAAGCAAATCCGCGTGCAACTTCTGATTCGCGCTTGAGCGTCGCGCATCAAGCAAGATTTGAAAAATACGCGTGAAGATCGGGTTGCCGACGTCGTGCTGTGGGAGATCCGCCGCTGGCCAGTCGCTGAACAGAGACTGCAAGTCTGCAAAGAGAAAGCTCATTGGAGGCCACCGGTCGACTGTTCGAGAACGGAGACCGGTTCGCTGCTCAGAAAGACCACACCTGCCACGTCGACCTTGATTATCGGTGTTTGAATACCGGCGTGCAGTGCCGCATTCAGCATCTTCTCCAGGGTCAATTGCGCATGCTCGGCAGCGGCCTCCGCGCCTGCCAACGACTGAATACGGGTAGTCAATTGCGCATATCGTCCCGCGTCCTCCTGGACAGCCTTGTCGATTGCTTCGCGCTGGCTCGCCCTAAGCTCTGGGCGCCTCATCACGAAGTCGAACGCACAGTCGCGCATTCGAAGACAGCGTTGTGACCAGTTGGCGAGCGAATCGGGGGCTGCCTTCTTCAAGGCGCGAAAATGCTCGAAATCAAGATTCTTATCGATATAGCCGGCCCCCCCCTCTTTCGCGTATCGCGGCGCAAGATAGGTCGCGATGTAGTCGGCCGGCAACTCCTCCCCATCCTCGTTAAGCCATACACGGGTCACTATTGGATGAAACAACGCATCCCCACGACGGCGTAAAACTGCGAGGTCAGATCTCGACGCCTCCCCATACTGGGCAAGAATGGCGGCAGCCTCATCAAGTCGCGCTTCAATCAGAAAATCGAAGCGAAAGCACATTTCCAAACGATCCGTTGGAAAGCCTTCATGGATCTGGCGCCACATGGCAAAACTGCGGCCACGGTCGTCGACTTCCGAAAACGACTTAACGGCTTCAACAAACGCATCACCATACCGCAATGGCCTCACGCCACGCCGGACGGCCGTAGTTCGATGTGCCGTGTGCGGATAGGAAAGCGGATGTAAGGATGAACTGCCGGGGGCTTCGTAATCTATGGCACCCAAAAAATCCTCTAGAAAGCCCGACATAGGTATTAATGTCGCCCTTCCACCCTGCTCCGGTGGGCTATATTGAAAGCGCGTGGGCACATCTACAGATGGTAGCTTTGTTTTTTCAGGTATCGGCACAAAAAACAAGGTATCCGTAATCCAATACAGCGTCGATTGCTTGATTGACTTCCAATCGCTATCGAATTCGAGCAGCGACTCGATATCGCTTTCAGACAGTGGCGCCAATTCATCGAGTGCATCTTGCTGATCGATCAATTTCAACTCGGTAGCGACCAGACCCTGCGGACCTTGCAGGCGAGCCACGAGTTCTGTCATTGCCTCAATACCGTGCAGAAAGATATTTTCCTGCAACCGGATGCCTTCCGCATCGACGATGTACTGGAGGCTGGAGATAGATTGCCCGAAGACGTTCCAACCGGAATTGAGCACGTCAAACCAAGCACTTTGCAACGTCGATGTAGCCTCGAGGAGGACGTATGACTGCACAGGCATCCCGGACCCATACCGGTCGACTCGGCCAATTCGCTGTTCGATTTGGTTGGGATGGATCGGCAGATCGAAATGAACAATAGCCTTGCTCCCACCCTGGAGATTGATGCCTTCCTCGGCTTCGCGATCGCAGACAATCACCTTGACACTATCGTCCGAGTTAAAGCGCACCCAGTCGGGATCGCTGCCTTGGTCATCGACCTCCATCGTGGCGTGGCGTACCGCCGAGACATGGTTGCTTCGTAGATGCCAAAAAACAGTGTCTGCCACCTCGGAACTAGAGCAAAAGACAATGGCCTTAGTATTGGCAGAGAATTGCCGCACCTGATCGGAGATCATTGCGCTGCGCTGCGCCAACCAGTCGTCTTCGTCACAATGGGCCAGGAGTTTGACCAGATAGTCATCCTCATCGTCAAAGGTCGCGGTGACAGCATTGGATAGTGCGTGTATTGTCTGCCTCCTTTTATTGCATACCAGCTTGAATTCCATCATATTCTCAAGCAGGGCAGTTATGCATTCCCAGTAGAAGCTGATCAATGGCGCTTGGTCTTTAACATCTTCCGGCCCGCGCAGCGATGCTACGGCGGAGATTCGCCAGGATTCAAGGGTGGCCTCAATGGCACGCGCCGAAGAGTCATGCATCGTCCACGGTTGGGCACCTTTCCGCAGAGGCGTTATTCCACTAATTCGCCGACGCCGATTACGCAAAATACGCCGGTTCAAGCGATAGGTTTCTGAGATGTGCGCGCGCAATTGCCGAATCGCATCTATCAATTCCGGGTCTTCTTCTTCCGGAACGCCTACCAGTAGCGCCTTCAAGGCGAACGTCAATTCCCGGAGACGTAAGTCGTGAGGAATTTTATCGAGCAAATCATCTAGAACGCCATCAAGGAACAAGGATTGCGACGGTTCCAGCATGGCGACGGTCTCTGCAAGGGATTGGCGATGTGCAATCCTTGTACGGAACGAATCGTAGTCACCCAGTGAGTAAACTGCGGGTTCGAGCAAATGCAGCATTCGCAGAAATCCCTCTTCGTTCCGCAAAATGGGTGTCGCTGATAGCAAGAGCACTCGCGGCACAATTCTCGCGGTACGACTTACCAATTCATATAATTGTCGATGTTGATCGCCGGCCCCCGGATCGGCAATACGATGGACCTCGTCGATGATCAGCAATGTGGCCATCTCCACGGCGACTAATGCCCCCTCGCTATCGTCATGAGCCACAACGAAGACTGAAATATCAAGAAAATCGAACAATCCGAATCGACGCGTCAATTCACGGCGCCATTGGGTCACTAGTGTCCGTGGCACGAGGATAGCGATGCGATGATTGACTGGATCGTCGAGTACCGCTTGCCGAACGACGATACCCGCCTCTATCGTCTTTCCCAACCCGACCTCGTCAGCCAACAGATACCGCTGAGATGGGTCAGTCAAGACTCGTCGCACGACGCCAATTTGATGCGCCTCTAGTTCGACTGCCGAAGACAGCAAGGCTGACATGCCATGAGCCAAGCCGCGTTGAGCGATGTACGAACTCAGAAACTGAGTGCGTGCTTCAGCATATTGCGGCGTTTCGGTGATCTGCTGCGCCAGRAACAGCGATGGATCTTCGATCGGCCTTTTCCAACGGACAAACACGTGCTCATAAGTAAGATATACGTCGTGCTTGTGCGAAAAACGGATGAACAGTCCCTCACCATCGTCTTCAATGACGCGCCCTACTCGCCAGCGAATGCTGCCTTCGTCGAAGACATAAACGCGAGTGTTTTTTCCTAAGACTTTGGGCCGTATCTGAGGCGCCTCGACTTCGCGCACCACGCGGCCGCCAATAGTCGGAAAATCAAAGTACTCGATCGTTCGCCGTGGACCATTTACCCCGATGATCTTTGCGATTCCATCGGCCTCATAGCCCTTCACGATGCAATATGGCGACGTCATTTTTTCGAAGTATCCCCAAAAAGTACGATGTACATCCGCAACATTCAACTAGTATATAGTTCGTTACCGATTTTCGACAACGGCAACTGATCTCTCTTCCGCAGGCATGGCAAGGCCAAAAACCCTCTCATTCGCAAACTCGGCTTCATTGAAGAAGGAAAGTCTGCGCAGCACTGCGGCAAGATGATGCTCGAGTCCATTCTGACTCCGCCGGGGTTCAAGCCTGCGGAACCCGAGGCTCTTTTGACGGCCCCATTACGTGAACTTAACGGCAGAAATATCGAGTTCATTAGAGCTGAGAGGCCTGCGCCTCGCCACGAGGCGCTCAGATATGTGGCACGACAAACGGACTAATCCCAAGCGACCGGATGGATCGCCAAATTCATCGCATCAAGACAGAGGCAGCAAAGGCATCCCTGACCACGAGCATCCAAGGATGGCGATAGGGGCTATGAGCTACATCGGAATGTCCGAGTCAAGGGGAACCCCGTGGCAGAGAAGGACTTGGAAGAACGGCAACGGCCCGGTACGCCATACCCGAATTGGGTATTGACATACGCGGGAACTCCCGAGAAGAGACGCAGTTATCTACAAGCTTTTGCACAAGCCACTCATGAATCCGTTGTGTGCTTTACCTCAACGGTATGCCTGCCACAGTGGTTTAGTAGCGATCAATAAGATTGCATATAAAAAGGGTCACAGGCATTTGCTTGTGACCCTTTGATTTTATTGGTGTACGTGTCGTGGGAACGCTGAAATTCGCCGAGACAGCGGATCAAACATCAATATTCCGAGCCACCAAAGCATTACTCTCAATAAAATTCCGCCGCGGCTCAACCTCATCCCCCATAAGGGTGGTGAAGATCTGATCCGCAGCAATAGCATCCTCAATCTGCACCTTAAGCAGTCGCCTTTGAGTAACATCAAGCGTGGTTTCAAAAAGCTGCTCAGGATTCATCTCCCCCAGCCCCTTGTACCGCTGACGCGAAACCCCACGCTCAGCCTCAGACAACAGCCACTGCATGGCCCCGTGAAAATCATTCACGGTCTGGTCACGCATCTTCTCGCCTTCGCCACGGCGTACCTTGGTGCCCTCGGGAATCAGGCCCTGGAACGTCTTGGCGGCCAGCGACAGCGCAGCGTAGTCCGCGCCATGCACGAAGTCCGCGTCCAGGTGAGACAGGCGCACGTTGCCGTGATGGCGGCGGGCGATCATCAGGCGGTGCTTGTCCGTCTTCTCGTCGAACTGGGCGTAGACATCGGCGGTGCCGTCATCGTTCACGGCGGCGCCGAGCAGGGTCTTGGCGTGCATTTCGCTGAGCTTGGCCTTGAGCGCGGTGGCTGAGGCTTCGGCGGCGGCGGCGCTGTCCAGGTCCAGTTCCACGCCGTCGGCAATGGCGCGCAGGGCGTCGGTGTCTACGATGCGGGAGAGGCGGCCGATCACGCCTTCGGCCAGCTGGTACTGGCGGGCGAGTTCGGTGAGGGCGTCACCGGAGACTTCGGTGCCGTCCGGGTTGACCAGCGCGGCTTTTTCCATGGCCAGGCGCAGCAGGTAGGCGTTGAGCTCGGTGTCGTCCTTGATGTAGCGCTCTTCCTTGCCGTGCTTGATCTTGTAGAGCGGCGGCTGGGCGATGTACACGTAGCCGCGCTCGATGATGTCGGGCATCTGGCGGTAGAAGAACGTGAGCAGCAGCGTGCGGATGTGGGAGCCGTCCACGTCCGCGTCGGTCATGATGATGATGCGGTGGTAGCGCAGCTTTTCGAGGTTGTAGTCTTCCTTGCCGATGCCGGTGCCCAGCGCCGTGATGAGCGTGAGCACTTCCTGGCTGGAGAGCATCTTGTCGAAGCGGGCGCGTTCCACGTTGAGGATCTTGCCCTTGAGGGGCAGGATTGCCTGGAACTTGCGGTCGCGGCCTTGCTTGGCGGAGCCGCCTGCGGAGTCACCCTCCACCAGGAAGAGTTCGGACTGGGCGGGGTCTTTTTCCTGGCAGTCGGCGAGCTTGCCGGGCAGGCCCATGCCGTCGAGCACGCCTTTACGGCGGGTCATTTCGCGGGCCTTGCGGGCGGCTTCGCGGGCGCGGGCGGCGTCGACGATCTTGCCGCAGATGATCTTGGCGTCGCCGGGGGTCTCGAGCAGGAAGTCGGAGAGGGCCTTGGCGACGAGTTCTTCCACGGGCAGGCGCACCTCGGACGAGACGAGCTTGTCCTTGGTCTGGGAGCTGAACTTGGGCTCGGGCACCTTGACGGAGAGCACGCAGGCCAGGCCTTCGCGCATGTCGTCGCCGGTGGTTTCTACCTTGGCCTTTTTGGCGATCTCGTTTTCTTCGATGTACTTGTTGATGACGCGGGTCATCGCGGCGCGCAGGCCGGTGAGGTGGGTGCCGCCATCCCGCTGGGGGATGTTGTTGGTGAAGCAGAGCACCTGCTCGTTGTAGCCGTCGTTCCACTGCATGGAGACTTCCACGGCGATCCCGTCTTTCTCGGTGTTGGCGTAGAAGATGGTCGGGTGCAGGACGGTCTTGGCGCGGTTGATGTATTCGACGAAGCCTTTCACGCCGCCGGAGAAGGCGAAGTCTTCTTCCTTGCCGGTGCGCTGGTCGGTCAGGCGGATGTGCACGCCGTTGTTCAGGAACGAGAGCTCGCGGATGCGCTTGGAGAGGATCTCGTAGTGGAACTCGACGTGGGTGAAGATTGCCTCGTCGGCGAGGAAGTGGACTTCGGTGCCGCGCTTGTCGGTGGGGCCGATGACCTTCATCGGCGAGACTTCCACGGGCTGGCCGTCGGGGCCGTTGACGGTTTCCACCACGCGGTTCTGCACCGCGCCTTGCGCGAATTCGAGCAGGTGGGCCTGGCCGTCGCGGCGCACGGTGAGGCGCAGCCACTTGGACAGGGCGTTCACGCAGGACACGCCCACGCCGTGCAGGCCGCCGGAGACCTTGTAGCTGTTCTGGTTGAACTTGCCGCCGGCGTGCAGCTCGGTCATGGCGATTTCGGCCGCGCTGCGCTTGGGTTCGTGCTTGTCGTCGAACTTCACCAGGGGCGGGATGCCGCGGCCGTTGTCGGTGATGGAGATCGAGTTGTCGCTGTGGATGGTGACCTGGATCTCGGTGCACCAGCCGGCCAGCGCTTCGTCGATGGAGTTGTCCAGCACTTCGAATACGAGGTGGTGCAGGCCGGTGCCGTCGGACGTGTCGCCGATGTACATGCCCGGCCGCTTGCGCACCGCCTCCAGGCCTTCCAGGATCTGGATCGAGCCGGCGCCGTAGCTGTTTTCCTGTTGCGGTTGCGGTTGTTGCTGTTCGGTCATGTTCTCTTACTCACGGCGAATGCGGCGTTTCGCGCGGCGCCCGGTCGGGCGCGCTGCGATGGGCCGCATGGCGGGTTACATAAAAACGGCAAAAGGGGCGGATTGCCAGAATCCGGCCCCTGCGTGCTGCGGTGCGTCTTTCGCCTGCCAGGCGAGAGCCGTAGCCTGCCGTTCGATGTTCCGGTGTTACGTATGTTGTTTTCCTTTTACCTTCTACCGGATCATCAGATACGCATCGGCATGACGACATACTTGAAGTTGTCGTCTTCCGGCACGGTAATCAGCGCACTCGAATTGGAGTCGCCGAGGCTGACCTGCACTTGCTCGCTCTTGAGGTTGGCAAGGACGTCGAGCAGGTAGGTCACGTTAAAGCCGATGTCGAGGGCGTCGCCCGAGTAATCGAGCTCGAGCTCTTCCTGCGCCTCTTCCTGGTCGGCGTTGGTGGAGCTGATCTTGAGCACGTGCGTGTCGAGGATGCAGCGCACGCCCTTGAACTTGTCGGTGGTCAGGATGGCGGTGCGTTGCAGCGCCTGCTGCAGCTTCACGCGGTCGATGGCGAAGGCGTTCTTGTAGCCCTTCGGGATCACGCGCTGGAAGTCCGGGAACTTGCCTTCGACCAGCTTGGAGATCAGCTCGATATTGGCGAAGGTGAACTTGACCTGGTTGGCGGCCAGCTGCACCTGCACGGGATCGTCGTTGTCTTCGAGCAGGCGTTGCAGCTCGAGGATGGTCTTGCGCGGGATGATGACTTCCTGGCGCGCGCCTTCGCCGGTGGCGGCGGTGTCCAGCTCCACGCCGCAGTAGGCCAGGCGGTGGCCGTCGGTGGCGACTGCCATGACCTTCTTGYCGTCCACCACCAGCAGCATGCCGTTGAGGTAGTAGCGGATGTCCTGCTGGGCCATGGCGAAGTGGACCATGGCGAGCAGGTGCTTGAAGGTCTTCTGCGGCAGGCTGACCGAGGCGCCGAACTCACTGGCTTCGGCAACCGTGGGGAATTCCTCGGCGGCCAGGGTCTGCAGCGCGAAGCGGCTCTTGCCGGACTGCACGGTCATGCGCTTGTCGTTGAGCGACAGGGCGACTTCGCCGTCGGGCATGGCGCGCAGGATGTCGAGCAGCTTGCGGGCGGCCACGGTGGTGGCCACGCTGTCGCTGCCCACGCCGCATTCGGCGTGCGTGGTGATCTGGATCTCGATGTCGGTCGAGAGGAACGATACGTTGGACCCCGACTTGCGAATCAACAGGTTGGCCAGGATCGGGAGGGTGTGGCGGCGCTCCACGATGCCGCTCACGATTTGCAGCGGACGCAGCAGATTGTCTCGCGAGGTTTTGACCAATTGCATTGAATTTATCCTTCGTCGTTTGTAGTAAGCGACCGCGGGTTGCGCCTCAACTTCCGTTGATTCCAAAACCACTTAGGAATCAAGGAGTTAATTTGACATTGTACCAAGGATAAGCCGCTGCGGTGAAGCGGGAGAAGCGCGACAGGAGGGGAAAATTGCGCAGCATCAAGCACAATTTCCAGGCTTCCACGACCTTGTTCCGGCCGCGCCCTCCGCCCGCTCGTCCCGACTCACCGCAAAGCCTTAGCCCAGGCCGCTTTCGCGTCAATGACAGGCAATGTTCCCGGCGATGCTTGCCGATTGATTCATGCGCCGGACCCAGCCCGGCGCGTACCCTACAGTATGCCAGCCCCGCGTGACGGGGCCTGCAAATCCACGTTTGCGGCACAAAGTGTCGTAAGCGTGGAGAAAATTCTACAAAGAACGCCTGGCTTGCTCCCGCTTTCGCTTGCGGGAAAGCGAGCAAGCCATCTGTCATTGGGCGCGCATCACAGCGTGCCGCGGGTCACCCCTTGAGCGTTTGTTCCAGCACGTGCAGTTCGTGGTTGAGCTGCGCGTCCTTGCTGCGCTCGTCGGCGATCTTGCGCACCGCGTGCAGCACGGTGGTGTGATCGCGCCCGCCGAACAGCTCACCAATTTCCGGCAGGCTCTTCTGCGTGAGTTCCTTGGCCAGGTACATGGCAATCTGGCGGGGCCGCGCGATATTGGCGGGCCGCTTCTTGCTGTACATGTCCGCGACCTTGATGTTGTAGAAGTCGGCACAGGTCTTCTGGATGTTCTCCACGGAGATCTGGCGGTTCTGCACGGTCAGCAGGTCCTTCAGCGCTTCGCGGGTGACATCGATGGTGATGTCCTTGCCGTGGAAGTTCGAGAAGGCCAGGATCTTGCGCAGCGCGCCTTCGAGCTCGCGCACGTTGGAGCGCAGGTGCTTGGCGACGAAGAAGGCCACTTCCTCGGGCACGCTCACGTTTTCCGCCGCGGCTTTCTTCATCAGGATCGCCACGCGCATTTCCAGCTCGGGCGGCTCGATGGCAACCGTGAGGCCGGAGTCGAAGCGCGAGATCAGGCGATCGTCGATGCCGCTGATTTCCTTCGGGTAGGTATCGCTGGTGATGATCACCTGCGCCCGGTTGGCGATCAGTGCTTCGAAGGCGTAGAAGAACTCTTCCTGCGTGCGGTTCTTGCCCGAGAAGAATTGAATATCGTCGATCAGCAGCAGGTCCAGCGAGTGGTAGTAGCGCTTGAACTCGTCGAAGGCCTTGCGCTGGTACGCCTTGACCACGTCGGAGACGTACTGCTCGGCGTGGATGTAGCGGATACGCGCGCGCGGGTTCTCCAGCAACATGAAGTTGCCGATGGCGTGGATCAAGTGGGTCTTGCCCAGGCCCACGCCGCCGTACAGGTAGAGCGGGTTGTAGGACTTGCCCGGATTGTTGGCCACCTGGATGGCGGCGGCGCGCGCGAGCTGGTTGGCCTTGCCGGTGACGAAGTTGTCGAACGTCAGGATGGGGTTCAGGCGCGAGCGCTCGTGCACCGTGTCGTTCTGCTGGTGGCCGCCCTGCGCGTTGGCAGGATGGCCGCCCGGATGCCCGCCTTGATGGCTGCCCTGGTGCCCGACCTGGTGGCCCTGGCCGCCCTGCATGGGCTGCTGGGGCTGCTGCACGCGGTAGGAGCGGGCACTGGCTTCGGCCGGGTCGAGCTGCGGCACGTCGATATCGACCAGTTCACCGCCCATGCCACCCATGCCGCCCATGCCGCCCATGCCGCCCATATTGGCGCCCTGGCCGGGATGGGCCTGCTGGCCGCCGGGGTAGTTGCCGGGGTAGGGCGCCTGCGCGCCGCGCTGGCCGCCCTGGCCAGCGTTGCCCTGGTTGCCATAGCCGGGCGCGCCCTGGCCCGGCTGCATGCCGGGCTGGCCGAAATTCTGCGACAGCGGCTGGCCGGTCGGGTAGCCGGGGCCAGGCTGCTGCGGCTGCATGCCGGGCTGGCCGGCCTGGCCGCCTTGCGGGTAGCCGGCAGCGGCCCGGCCCGAGGCGGCGGGGTCCAGGACGAAGTGAACGCTGACGTTGGCTTCCCAGTACTCGCAGGCGAGCGCGGTGATGCGGCCGGAGAACTGGCTCTTCACCCAGTCGAGCTTGAAGCGGTTGGGCGCAGCGATGCGCAGCGCGTGCGCTTCCTCGTCGAAGGCGACTGGCGCCAGCGGCTTGATCCAGGTCTTGAACTGTTGCGGCGTCAGCTCGCGCTCGAGTTGCGCTGCTGCCGCCTGCCAGAAATCTTGCATTGTTTTGTTGTTCGGTTTTCGCCACGGGTGCGCGGACAGTCCGGCCCAATGGACTGCAGGCAGGGGTCGGTGGTGCATCCCTGCCGGCAATCCGTCATTCTCAAGCCAGGTAAAGCGACCGCAGTCGAGATCAGTCGCGGTCCGCAATTGACCCCGCCGCCCGGGCTCCCCATGGTGATCGACGCGATAAGCGGGAGCCGCTGACGGACAGGTTGGCGAAATGAGACGAAGCCGCCGCTGCCCGCTGCGCGTCCGTTATCCGGCATGCCAGGGGTGAGTCCCGGGTTGCGCTTGCGCCACGCAGCCCGTGTGGTGTTTGGACCCGGATTGTACCCCCCGCCCCGAGTTATCCACAAAGGATAAGTCTGTGGATAAGTTGTGAAGAAGCAGTGAATTGTTGTGCACAACCCCTTGTTTGGCGCGGGTTTCCGGGTAGGTAAAACGCCCGAAAAGCCAATCCAAACAGAGACTTCGCTCTCCCTCTGACCATCCCGGAGGCACCCCCGGAACAAAAAAACTTACCCACCGGCGATTGTGGACAATGAAATACAACAGCCTGTTGCGCATTTTTCAGGCAAGGGTGCCGCGCACGTCTCTCGGCCATCTGCAGCCTTGACACATCGCGCGAAAATCAGTTAAATGGCGGGTTCTGCGATGCGGCAGGGGATCACGTATGCGCATCGCCGGGTCTGACCTGTTCCGTGCAAGACCGGTTTCGTTTCACGCGGCTTTGGCTGGCTGAAACGGTCCTGGAAATGGCTGGATTGGCCGGAACAGGCAGCGGGCCAAGCAGGCCGACGGGGTCGGGACGGATGGGTGAATCATGATCCGGTCCGGCTGGATTCCCTCCCGAACCTGCGTCGCGCACGCCGACATTGTCGGTACGCGAGATACACGGCCGGCGGCAAGACAATCACCGCAGTCGGCAAGACCGCATCCGCGGCAGCCCAAGCGAACCATACGCGGCGGCCACGGGGCCCCGGCTCACGCCGGAGGCCGGGCGAGCCAAGATCAACCAGAGAGTGCAACATGAAACGTACATACCAACCTTCCGTTACCCGCCGCAAGCGTACCCATGGTTTCCGCGTGCGCATGAAGACCCGTGGCGGCCGTTCCGTCATCAACGCTCGTCGCGCCAAGGGCCGCAAGCGCCTGGCAGTCTAAGGGCCTGGCGACCGGCCATGATGGCGCCGCGTGCGCTGTCGTGGCCAAACGCCTCGCCTTTCGGATGGCCGGGAGCCCGCAGCCAGGTGCAGCTTTACCGCTAGCTTTGCCCAGCGTGACTACCTATGCCTACCCCAAAGCCGCGAGGCTCACAAAGACGGATGAGTTTTCATCCGTTTTTGCTTTGCGCCCGCGCCGCCGCAGCCAGCACTTCGTGCTGTATGTGGGCGAGAACAACCTGCCGCAGGCCCGCCTTGGCGTGGTCGTGGGCAAGAAGTTCGCGGCGCGCGCCGCCGAACGCAACCTGGTGAAGCGCATGGTGCGGGAACTGTTCCGCCAGCGGCAGGACCAACTCGCGGGCCGCGATGTATTGCTGCGCCTGCAGGCCAAGTTTCCGCGTGCGGAATTTGCCAGCCGCAGCGCGGTGCGCCGGGTGTGCCTGGCGGAGCTGACCAGCCTGTTCGAAGTCGCGGTGCGTCCGCTTGCACCGCGTCCAGCCGCGCCTTCCGGCGTATCGCCGCCGAAGTCCGCGCCCTCCGGCACGCCAGCCTGACCCGCCCGCCGCCATGAAGCGAATCCTGCTAGCCCTGCTGCGCATCTACAAGATCGCCCTGAGCCCGTTTTTCGGCTCGCAGTGCCGCTTCCTGCCTACCTGTTCCGACTACGCCCGCGAAGCGATCGTGCGCCACGGCGCAGGCCGCGGCAGCTGGCTGGCCGCCTGCCGGCTATGCCGTTGCCATCCGTTCACGGATGGCGGGTATGATCCGGTGCCGCCGGTATCGGCGACATCAACACAGCAAGACCGGGCACCCGCCGCGTCTGGCCAGCCGCCAGTCACGATCCGGCTACCCCGCCCCTGATTTCCCCCGACCACAGCGAGACATGGATATCAAACGCACCATACTCTGGGTCATCTTCTCGATGGCCCTCGTGCTGCTCTACGACAACTGGCAGCGCGCCAACGGTCATCAGTCGATGTTCTTCCCGAGCGCGACCCAGCAGGCCGCGCCGGCAGGCGCCGGCGGCGCTTCGGCCGCGCAGGGCGACGTGCCCAAGGCCAATGCAGGCGCCGGCGCCACCGCTGGCGCCCCGGCTGCCGCACCCGCTGCCGCCGTGCAGCCGGCTGGCGAGAAGATCGTGGTGAGCACCGACGTGATGCGTGCCGAGATCGACACCGCCGGCGGCATCCTCTCGCGACTGGAGCTGCTGAACCAGCACGAGAAGGACGGCAAGCCCGTGGTGCTGTTCGAGCGCGACGCGACCCGCACCTATATGGCCCGCTCGGGCCTGATCGGCGGCGACATGCCCAACCACACCACGGTGTTTGCCGCCTCGGCCGGTCCGCGCGACCTGGCTGGCACGGACAAGGTGGAAGTGACCCTGACGGCTGAGAAGGATGGCGTCAAGCTGGCCAAGACGTACATCTTCCACAAGGGCAGCTATGTGGTGGACACGCGCTTCGCGGTGACCAACGACAGCGGCAAGCCGGTCTCGCCGACGCTGTACCTGGAACTGACGCGTGACGGCAGCAAGGTCGAGCAGTCGCAGTTCTACAGCACCTTCACCGGCCCGGCCATCTACACCGACGCCGACAAGTACCACAAGATCACCTTCGACGACATCGGCAAGGGCAAGGCCAGCGTACCGGCCGCCACCACCAGCGGCTGGGTGGCGATGGTGCAGCATTACTTTGCCTCGGCCTGGATCCCGCAGTCGGGCAAGGAGCACAGCTTCTACGTCGAGAAGATCGACAACAACCTGTTCCGCGTGGGCGTGCAGCAGCCGCTGGGCCAGGTCGCCCCGGGTGCCACCGTGACCACCGATGCGCGCCTGTTCGCCGGCCCGCAGGAAGAGCGCATGCTCGAGAAGATCACCCCGGGGCTGGAGCTGGTGAAGGACTATGGCTGGCTGACCATCCTGGCCAAGCCGATCTTCTGGCTGCTGGAGAAGATCCACGGCTTCCTGGGCAACTGGGGCTGGTCGATCATTGCGCTGACCGTGCTGATCAAGCTGGTGTTCTTCCCGCTGTCGGCGGCAAGCTACAAGTCCATGGGCAAGATGAAGGACCTGCAGCCCCGCATGACCGCGATGCGCGAGCGCCACAAGGGCGATCCGCAGAAGATGAACCAGGAGATGATGGCGCTGTACCGCACCGAGAAGGTCAACCCGCTGGGCGGCTGCCTGCCCATCGTGATCCAGATCCCGGTGTTCATCGCGCTGTACTGGGTGCTGCTGTCGTCGGTGGAAATGCGCGGCGCGCCGTGGACGGGCTGGATCCATGACCTGTCGGTGCCGGATCCGTTCTACATCCTGCCGGTGCTGATGGCCGTGTCGATGTTCGTGCAGACCAAGCTGAACCCGACCCCGCCGGACCCCGTGCAGGCCAAGGTCATGATGATCATGCCGCTGGTGTTCTCGTTCATGTTCTTCTTCTTCCCGGCCGGCCTGGTGATGTACTGGGTGACCAACAACGTCCTGTCGATCGCCCAGCAATGGCAGATCAACCGGATGCTCGGCAAGAGCAAGGCCACGGCGGCAGCCAAGGCCTGAACCTGAGATGTGACTCCGGCCGGCGGGTGCAAACCCGCCGGCGGCAAAAAAAAGCCCGGCGCATGCGCCGGGCTTTTTGTTTGGCTTGCTTCGCCGTTTAGCGTTTAGAGCTTGCCGACATCCGCCCTCTCCGCACAAGCGGGAGAGAGGGGAAGAAATCCGTCAGGCCATCTACACCTGACGACGACTCCGCCTACTGTGCCTCGTGGCACACGGCCTCGATGTTGTGCCCGTCCGGATCGAGCACGAAGGCGCCGTAGTAGTTCGGGTGGTAGTGCGGCCGCAGGCCCGGTGCGCCGTTGTCGCGCCCGCCCGCGGCCAGCGCGGCCTGGTAGTAGGCGTCCACCTGCGCGCGCGTCTGCACGCGGAAGGCCAGGTGCAGCGGCGGCTGGTTGGGCGTGCCGCCGTGGATCCAGAACTCCGGCTTCTCCGGCGGCCCGAAACCCGCAACGTCGGCATGGCCGGTCACGCTGGCCGGCAGCTCCATCACCTTGACCATGCCGATGGGCGCGAGCGCTGCGGTGTAGTAAGCGCGGCTCCTGGCGAAATCGCTGACCCCGACTCCGGTGTGATCGATCATCTTCTGGCTTCTCCTTGGGAAAACATCGCTCAGGCCAGGTCGAGCACGCTCATCGTCGCGTTGAAGCGGCTCACCAGCACTGCCTCGCCGTGCACGCTGGCGAACACATCGGCTTCCACCACGATGATGGTGCGGCCGGACTTGAGCACGTCGGCGCGGCAGGTGAGGCGTTCGCTGCGGGCGGCCCTGAGCAGGTTGATCTTGAACTCGGCGGTGACCACGTGGCGCCCGGTATCGAGCATGGTGGTGGCGGCCGCGCCGGCGGTATGGTCGGCAATGGTGGCCTGCACGCCGGCATGCACAATGCCGCCGTGCTGCAGGTGGCGCGGCGTGACCAGCAGCTCGCTCTCGCACCAGCCGGGCCCGCAATCGACCAGGCGGATGCCCACGTCCGTGACAAAGGCCGCGTCACGGAAGCCGGCCTCGATGGTGTCCCGCAGCAAACGCCGTTCTTGTTCGGTGGACATGCTTGTCTCCTCGCGCGGGAGCGCTCGGGTACGGCTTGTGGAAGAGGTGGCGCCAGCGAAGATATCTACGCTCGTCGCCATGCGTGCTCATTGCAGCGCGAAGCGGCCGCCCTGTCAATGGAGTGCGCCGGCGGTCACCGGGCGCAGTTTGTGCGGCGCAACCGGCACAATCGCCTACACTGGGTCATACCGTCCCCGCTCGCGGGATCTCACCCACAGAGATGCAAAGCGGACACATCATGCGCGCCGCCAACGCTCCCGGCTCTATCCATCCCGGCATGCGCGCCGTGGATGCCTTTGTCTCGCTGGCCGATGCAGGGCTGGTGGCCATTGCCGACCAGCTCGCCGCGCTGACCCGGCGCGACCATCCCGATGACGTGCATGCGCTGCGCGTGGCGACGCGGCACCTGCGCGCGGTCTGCTGGGTGTTCGGGCCGGCCTTGCCCAAGGCCATCCGCGCCCGCTGGCAGGCGGGCCTGCGCCAGCTGGCACGGGCCGCCACCGATGTGCGCGACTGGGACGTGTTTATCAGCGAGACCCTGCAACCGGCGCTACAAGCGCAACCGGACGATCCGGTGCTGGCCGCGCTGTGCGACACCGCCTCGATGCGCCGGCACTATGCGCGCGCGACCATGGTGGCGCAGCTGGCCGAATACCAGCACTGGCCGCTGCCCGTGCTGCATCGCGATCTCACCCACCTGACGCGAGGCGGCACGCGCGGCGGGGGCGCCAGGGCGGGGGCGCGCCTGGACGCGTTCGCGCGCCGCCGCGTACGCCGCGCGCGCATGCGGGTGAAGGTGCTGGCGCGCGCCGCGCGGAGCGAGGATCTCGAGCGCGTGCACCGCTATCGCATCGGCAGCAAGCGGCTGCGCTATGCCATCGAGGCGCTGGCGCCGGTGCTGTCCGGGCGCTATGCCACGCGACTGCGCCACAAGCTGGTCAAGCGGCAGAGCCGGCTCGGCAAGCTGCTCGACGGCGCCGTGGCGCGCCGCCTGATGACCGAGTGCCTGAACATGCCGGGACCGGGCGCGCCGGATGCGCCCCCGCCGCCACCCGCGCCGGACCGATCTGCGACAATATCGCCATGACTGCCTCCCAGCCTCGCTCCAGYGCCGCCGGCGCCACCCCCATCGCCGCCATCGCTACCGCGCCCGGGCGCGGCGGCATCGGCGTGGTGCGCGTGTCCGGCCCCGATGTCAGCGCCATCGCGCATGCCGTGTGCGGCCAGGCGCTCAAGCCCCGCCACGCCACCTACCTGCCGTTTCTCGATGCGCACGGCAAGGCCATCGACCACGGCCTCGCGCTGTACTTCCCCGCGCCGCATTCGTACACCGGCGAGGAAGTGCTGGAACTGCAGGGCCACGGCGGCCCGGTGGTGATGCAGATGCTGCTGGCGCGCTGCCTGCACGCGGGCCGCGAGATCGGCCTGCGCCTGGCCGAGCCCGGCGAGTTCACGCGCCGCGCATTTCTCAACGACAAGCTCGACCTGGCCCAGGCCGAAGCCGTGGCCGACCTGATCGAAGCCAGCACCGAAGCGGCCGCGCGCTCGGCGGCGCGCTCCATGGAAGGCGTGTTCTCGCAGGCCATCCATGCGCTGGTGGAGCAGGTGATCCACCTGCGCATGCTGGTCGAAGCCACGCTCGACTTCCCCGAGGAAGAGATCGATTTCCTCGAAGCCTCCAACGCGCGCGGCCAGCTCGCCGCCATCCGCGATGCGCTGTGCGGCGTGCTGGCGCAGGCCCGGCAAGGCTCGCTGCTGCGCGAGGGCCTGTCGGTGGTGCTGGCGGGGCAGCCCAATGTGGGCAAGTCGTCGCTGCTCAACGCGCTGGCCGGCGCGGAACTGGCCATCGTCACGCCGATCCCCGGCACCACGCGCGACCGCGTGCGCGAGACCATCCAGATCGAGGGCATTCCGCTGCATATCGTCGACACCGCCGGGCTGCGCGAAGACGCCAGCGACGAAGTCGAGCGCATCGGCATCGAGCGCACCTGGGAAGCCGTGCGCCGCGCCGACCTCGTGCTGCACCTGGTGGACGCCGCCGACTATGTCGAGCACGGCCTGTCCGAGATCGACGACGCCATCGACGACCGCCTCTCCGGCCACCTGCCGCCCGGCTCGCCGATCCTGCGCGTGGTCAACAAGATCGACCTCGCCCCCGCGGTGGGCGAGCAGCATTTCGGCGCCAACCGCCCGCACGTGGTGGCCGCCAACGGCCCCAACCCGGCCGAAGTGTGGATCTCCGCGCGCACCGGCGCCGGCATCGAGCTGCTGCGCCGCCAGCTGCTGCGCCTGGTGGGCTGGCAGTCCGGCAACGAAGGCACCTTCCTTGCGCGCGAACGGCATCTCACCGCGCTGCGCAACGCGCAGTCCCACCTCGACCTGGCCGCCGAACGCGCCGACCAGCAGGCGCAGGCGCTCGACCTGTTCGCCGAGGAACTGCGCCTGGCGCAGGACCACCTCAACAGCATCACCGGCGAGTTCACCAGCGACGATCTGCTGGGCACGATCTTCACGCGGTTCTGCATCGGCAAGTAGGCCGCGCGCGGGCGGCGCGGCCCCCGCATCCTCCTATACTGGAACAGCCTCCGCGCGCAGCGTTACGCGCCGGTGCTGGTGTACGCGCGGATTCACATCGGCCCGGACCCAGGCAAGGAGAACGTCATGATGAATGCGCAAGGACAACTCGTCGGCACGCTGAACCACCTGATCGAGGTCGGCAAGGACGGCGAAATGAGCTGCATGACCGGCGCCCGCGAAGTRCATAACCCCGAGATACGCGCCATCCTGACCGGCACCGCGGAAACCTGCCGCGCCTCGGTGATGGAACTGCAGGCGCTGGTGACTTCGATGGGTGCGGAGCCGCGCGACCGCGGCAGCATGGGTGGCACGCTGCACCGCGGCTGGATGGAAGTGATGCACGTGATCGCGCCGCACAACGACGATGCCGTGCTGCAACTGTGCGAACGCGACGAGGAAGCCGCCAGGCGTGAATATCAGTCGGCCCTGACCCAGGACATGCCGGCCGACGTGCGCGCGGTGGTACAGCGCCAGTACGAAGGCATGCAGTGGCACCACGACCGCATCCACGCGATGCGCGGCATGCAGGTGCACTGACCGGCGGCTGGACACGATTGCATGGCGGGCATCGGTGACGATGGCCGCCATGGTTCACCACACGAACGGCACCAGCCGGTACCGGACCCGGGCCGCGTAAGCCGCGTAGCCGTCCAGGCCGCGCAGCAGCTCGCGGTCTTCCATTGCCGTGCGAAAGACGATGCCGCCGGCGAGCAGCAGCGCGCCCGCCACGCCCCACCACGAACCCAGCAGCAGGGCATTGGCCGGCAGGAAAACCAGCACGGCCGCGTAGAGCGGATGGCGCACCACGGCATAGGGACCGCTCGAGACCACGCGATGCCCGCGCTCGTGCTGGATCCGCACTACCGGCGCGAGGAAGGTGTTCTCGCGGAACACGCGGTCGATGGCGACCAGCGAGAGCGCCAGCAGCACGGCGCCCAGGCCATGCAGCCACAACGGCATGGCCGACCAGCGAAAGCGCGCCGCGTCCAGCCCCATCAGCACCAGCCAGCCGCACCACGCCACGATCAGCACCAGCATGAAGATGCGGTCCCACAGCGGCTGCCCGCGCTGCAGCGGCGGCTTCATGCGCTCGGCCAGCAGCGCCGGGTCATGGCGGGCCAGCCGCCATGTCACCCAGATGCCCCCGCCGAAGAACAGCGCCAGGTACGCCCACGCGGCAGGCCACGCCAGCGTGCCCGCCGCGCCGAACAGCAGCGCGGCGAACACCAGCGCCTCGGCCACGAATGCAAATCCGACCTTGAATCCCATGGTGGATGCTCCCGGGCCGCGCGGCAGATCGCGCCGCCCGTATCCGCCACGTTAGCACCGAACGCGCGGTGATGTTGCCGGCCGCCGCGGGCAATCGCCGCCGTTCAGGCGGGCTGGAGGAACACGCGAACACCATTGCGGCACGCCTGGCCGTAAGTCCTCGCACATCATCGCACTTCGTCGCACGTCGTCGCACATATCCGCGCAGTCACATGGACGCGGCCGGCACCCTTGGTATGCCGGCGCACAGAAGCGCATCGGAGCGGCGCGCTAGATTCAGGACGCAGGCGGGCACGGAGCGGCGATGAACAAAGACGGTAACCACGTTTGCACCCTCGACGGCGTGCGCGGCCTGGCGGTGCTGCTTGTCATGCTGTATCACTTCGCGCATGTCGGTGTGGTGTCCGACCTCGCGGTGGACCGGATCTTCTACCGCTTGTCGATGACGGGCTGGATCGGCGTGGACATCTTCTTCGCGCTGTCGGGTTTCCTGATCACCGGCATCCTGCTGCGCAGCAAGGGCTCGCCCGGCTACCTGCGCTCTTTCTACGGGCGCCGGGTACTGCGCATCTTTCCGCTGTACTACGCCTACCTGGCACTGCTGTTCCTGGTGCTGTTCCCGCTGATCTCGCACCGCATGGGCGACGCCGAGCAGGCCAAGCTCGAAGCGGTGCGGGCGAGCTGGCCGTGGTTCGTGCTGTACCTGTCCAATCTCAAGCAGGCGCTGGCGGGCACCTTCTTCGGCGCGGGGGCGGGGCATCTGTGGTCGCTTGCCATCGAGGAGCAGTTCTACGCGGCGTGGCCGCTGGTGGTGCTGTTGCTGCCACTGGCCGCCATGCGCCGGCTCTGCCTCGTGCTGCTGGCGGTCGCGCTCGCGTTGCGCATCAGCATGGCGGCGCAGGGCGTCAGCGCGGACACCATCTGGGTATTCACGCCGGCCCGGCTCGATGGCCTGGTGGCCGGCGCCTTGCTGGCCATGGCGGTGCGGCGCGGGCTGGTGTTCAAGCCCTGGCTGGTGAAGGCGGCGCCGCTCGCGCTGGTGGCGCTGGTATGCGCGCTGGCGGCAACGGGTGCGCGCGTGGAGTCAAGCCCGTGGATCTACACCGTGGGCCTTTCCGTGGTGGCGCTGGTGGCGGCGGGCCTGGTCTACACGGCCTGCGGCGCGCGCGGGCATCCGGTGTTCAGCCAGCGCTGGCTGGTGTTCCTGGGCAAGTACAGCTACGCGCTCTATGTGTTCCACCCCATCGTGCGCGTGGTGGCGGCCAAAGCCTTCGGCGAGCCGCGCCTGCTGTTCGGCAGCCAGATCCCGTGGCAGCTGGCGTTCTCCGCGGTGTGCGTGGCCGCCTCGGTCGCGGCGGCGCTGCTGAGCTGGCACTTGCTCGAAAAGCACTTCCTCAGGCGCAAGGATGTGCTGTTCCCGGTGCGCATGCCCGCGCCCGCGCCGCCCCCGCCGGCGGAGGTAGTGGCGCGCGATGCATACGGCGGCGCCGAGCCTGCCGCGGGCCGTCCCACGCTCTAGGCCACGCGGACGCCCCCGCCATATCGGCCCCGGCGCCGAGATGAAGCCGAGATGAAGCCGATTGCGAAGCGCGGCAAGGGCTACAATAGGCCGTTTTAGCGAACGAGCCACTGCCATGTCCGATCATCCGCGTTACACCCTCAATCGCTCGCTCGTCATCCTGGTGCCCCAGCAGCCGTTCTTCGACTGGATCATGGCCGTGGACACCGACCCCGTACCCTCCCTCACGCTCGAGAATGTGCGCGAGGACCAGAGTGCCTTCCTGGCGCCGGACGAAATCTCCAGCGCCCCGCAAGCCGTGCAGTGGGTGGAGGAGCGCTGGCGCGCCTTCTTCGAGTTCATGCTGGGGGAGTGGTTCGAGGAATCCGTCTGGCCCCAGAACCTGACGCTCGAGCAGTTCCGCGAGTGGTTCACGGTGCAGCACCACTCCACCGTGTTCGACATGGCGACCGACTTCGGCATCGAGCACGAGGACTGGGAAGCCGAAGAGGAAGACGACGGCGAATCCGGGCTGCGGCGGCTGCACTGAGCCCGGCGCGGCACGGCCCCCGTCACCCCGGACGCGCGCGGTGGCGCACCGCCGGCACCGTCCCGGCAAGCGCCGCGCCTGTGGACAAGTCTGTGGAGAAGATTGAACAACTCTGTGGGCAAAGCTGTGGGTAAGGTTGTGGGCAAGGCTGTGGGAAACCCGCCTTGCAGTGCCGCCGACGCCTCCCCGCCCACCGCACGACTTCGCGCC
>NZ_JBFTND010000111.1:0-37160 GCF_056397305.1 Cupriavidus sp. 05N40 | reverse complement strand
AGGAAATACCAACCATGGCTATTGTTGACGTCAAGGTTCCGCAGCTGTCCGAATCGGTTGCAGAAGCGACCATGCTGAACTGGAAGAAAAAGCCGGGCGAAGCCGTTGCCCAAGACGAAATCCTGATTGAGATCGAGACCGACAAGGTCGTGCTCGAAGTGCCGGCCCCGTCGGCAGGCGTGCTGTCGCAGATCATCCGCAACGATGGCGACACCGTGGTCGCCGACGAAGTGATCGCCAAGATCGACACCGAAGCCACCGCCGGCGCAGCTGCTCCCGCCGCCGCCGCGCCCGCACCTGCCGCCGCGCCCGCAGCCGCTCCGGCCGCTGCCGCGCCCGCCGCAGCCGGCGCCGTTGCCATGCCTTCGGCTGCCAAGCTGATGGCCGAAGGCGGCCTGTCGGCCAGCCAGGTTGCCGGTACGGGCCGCGATGGCCGTATCACCAAGGGCGACGTGCTCGGCGCCGCCGCTGCACCGGCCGCCGCGCCTGCCGCCAAGGCAGCCCCGGCCGCCGCCGCCAAGCCGGCACTGCAGCAAGTGTCCGCGCCGGTCGACTTCGCAGCCCTGGGCGACCGTCCGGAAGAGCGCGTGCCGATGAGCCGCCTGCGCGCCCGTATCGCCGAGCGCCTGCTGCAATCGCAATCCACCAACGCCATCCTCACCACCTTCAATGAAGTGAACATGAAGCCGGTGATGGACCTGCGCAACAAGTACAAGGACCGCTTCGAGAAGGAACACGGCGTCAAGCTGGGCTTCATGTCCTTCTTCGTCAAGGCCGCGGTGCACGCGCTGAAGAAGTTCCCGCTGATCAACGCATCGATCGACGGCAACGACATCGTCTACCACGGCTACTTCGACATCGGCATCGCGGTCGGTTCGCCGCGCGGCCTGGTGGTGCCCATCCTGCGCAACGCCGACCAGCTCAGCCTGGCCGACATCGAGAAGAAGATCGCTGAATTCGGCCAGAAGGCGAAGGACGGCAAGCTGTCGATCGAAGAAATGACCGGCGGCACCTTCTCGATCTCGAACGGCGGCGTGTTCGGCTCGATGCTGTCGACCCCGATCATCAACCCGCCGCAATCGGCCATCCTGGGCGTGCACGCCACCAAGGACCGCCCGGTGGTGGAAGACGGCCAGATCGTGATCCGTCCGATGAACTACCTGGCCATGTCCTACGACCACCGSATCATCGAYGGYCGCGARGCYGTGCTGGGCCTGGTSGCGATGAAGGAWGCGCTGGAAGATCCGGCACGCCTGCTGCTGGACCTGTAAGCGTCGCGCGCATCCGAAGTGACTGAAGTCCTGCCACCCGGGCGCCGCGCGCGCCCGGGCGGGCACGACGGACCGTAGAGTTGATGGCGGCCCGGCGGGCGAGGTTGCCCCGCCCCGGGCCGCAAAAGGAAATCCATGAGCAAACAATTCGACGTGCTGGTGATCGGTGCCGGCCCCGGCGGCTATATCGCCGCCATCCGTGCCGGCCAGCTCGGCCTGAACGTGGCCTGCTGCGAAGGCAATGCCTACGACGATCCGAAGGACGAACCGCGCCTGGGCGGCACCTGCCTGAACGTGGGCTGCATTCCCTCCAAGGCGCTGCTGGCCTCCTCGGAAGAGTTCGAGAACGTGCAGCACCATCTCGGCGACCACGGCATCACCGTGGGCGACGTCAAGGTCGACGTGGCCAAGATGCTCAAGCGCAAGGACGACATCGTCGGCAAGATGACCAAGGGCATCGAGTTCCTGTTCCGCAAGAACAAGGTCACGCTGCTCAAGGGCTACGGCAAGTTCACCGGCAAGACCGCCGAGGGCTTCCAGGTCGAGATCGCCGGCAAGGCCGGCACCGAAGTCGTGACCGCCAAGCAGGTCATCATCGCCACCGGTTCCAAGGCGCGCCACCTGCCGGGCATCACCGTCGACAACAAGCTGATCAGCGATAACGAAGGCGCGCTCAAGTTCGCCGGCGTGCCGAAGAAGCTGGGCGTGATCGGCGCCGGCGTGATCGGCCTCGAGCTGGGCTCGGTGTGGCGCCGCCTGGGTGCCGAAGTGACCGTGCTGGAAGCGCTGCCCGCGTTCCTGGGTGCCGCCGACGATGGCGTGGCCAAGGAAGTGCAAAAGCTGCTGACCAAGCAAGGCCTGAAGTTCAGCCTCGGCGTGAAGGTCAACGAGGTCAAGACCGGCGCGGACAACGTCACCGTCAGCTACACCGACAAGGACGGCGCCGCGCAGACCCTGGAAGTGGATCGCCTGATCGTGTCGGTCGGCCGCGTGCCCAACACCGACAACCTCGGCCTGGAAGCCATCGGCCTGGCCGCGGACCAGCGCGGCTTCATCGAGGTGGACGATCACTGCGCCACCAAGGTGCCGGGCCTGTGGGCCATCGGCGACGTGGTGCGCGGCCCGATGCTGGCGCACAAGGCAGAAGACGAAGGCGTGGCCGTGGCCGAGCGCATTGTCGGCCAGAAGCCGCACATCGACTACAACTGCATTCCCTGGGTGATCTACACCTTCCCGGAAATCGCGTGGGTGGGCAAAACCGAGCAGCAGCTCAAGGCCGAAGGCCGCGAGTACAAGTCCGGCCAGTTCCCCTTCATGGCCAACGGCCGCGCGCTGGGCATGGGGCACTCGGATGGCTTCGTCAAGATGCTGGCCGACGCCAAGACCGACGAGATCCTGGGCGTGCACGTGGTCGCCGCGAACGCATCGGACCTGATCGCCGAAGCCGTGGTGGCGATGGAGTTCAAGGCCGCCAGCGAAGACATCGGCCGCACCTGCCATCCGCATCCGTCGATGTCGGAAGTCATGCGCGAAGCCGCTCTCGCCGTGGACAAGCGCCAGCTCAATATGTAAGGCGCATGCCAGCGTATTGGCCAGCGTATCATTGAGTACCGGCGCGCCGCTCCAGCGGCGCGCCGTTTTCGCTTTCGGGGGCGGCGGGATATTGGTATCCCGGTGCGCGCCTCGATATACTTCCAGGCGGGCCTGTCAGCATCAAGGCCGGCATCAGCGCAAGCAGTCAGCATGAACGTCCGTGAGTACTACGAGCAGGAACTGAAGCAACGCGGCTACACCTCCGACGAGGCGCAGCTGCGCGCCGTCGACCGGTTGCAGCAGTGCTATGACGAGTGGGTGGCGTACAAGAGCCGCCGCAACAGCACGCTGAAGAAGCTGCTGGTGCATCCGGACGTGCCCAAGGGCGTGTACCTGTGGGGCGGCGTGGGGCGCGGCAAGTCCTTCCTGATGGACAGTTTCTTTACCTGCGTGCCGGTGGTGCGCAAGACGCGCCTGCACTTCCATGAGTTCATGCGCGAGGTGCATCGCCAGCTCGAGGAGCTGCGCGGCCGTCCGGACCCGCTCGACGAACTGGCCAAGCGCATCGCGCGGCGGTTCCGCCTGATCTGCTTCGACGAGTTCCACGTCAACGACGTGGCCGATGCCATGATCCTGCACCGCCTGCTCCAGCAGCTGTTCGAGAACGGCGTGCAGTTCGTCATGACCTCCAACTACCGGCCGGACCTGCTCTATCCGGACGGCCTGCACCGCGACCGCGTGCTGCCCGCCATTGCGCTGCTGCAGCAAAAGCTCGACGTGCTCAACGTGGATGCCGGCATCGACTACCGCAAGCGCGCGCTGGAGCAGGTGCAGGCGTATCACACGCCGCTCGGCCCGGAGGCCAGCTCGGCACTCCGGCAGGCGTTCACCAGCATTGCCGGGGTGGCCGACGAGTCGCCCATCCTGCATATCGAGCATCGCGAACTGCGCGCGCTGCGCAAGGCTGGCGGGGCGGTCTGGTTCGATTTCAACACGCTATGCTGCGGGCCGCGCTCGCAGAACGATTATCTCGAACTGGCCACCCAGTTCCATACGGTGATCCTGTCGGACGTTCCCAAGATGACGCCGCGCATGTCGTCCGAGGCACGGCGCTTCACCTGGCTGATCGATGTCTTCTACGATCACAAGGTCAAGCTGCTGATCTCGGCCGAAGTGCCCGCCGACGAGTTGTACACCGAGGGCCAGATGTCCAACGAATTCCATCGCACCGTCTCGCGCATCATCGAGATGCAATCGCGCGAATACCTGGAAGCGCMGCGCCGCACCGTGGATACATCGCTGACCTGACCTGACCTGACCTGACCGGTCGACCTGGAGCGCTGGCCGCTCCGGGCGGGCCGGCGTGCCGCCGCCGCGTGGCACGCTTGATCCATATCAAGGCGGCTTGCCTGCGGGACTCATACCATGCACCTGGTAAAAAAGAGTCCCGATGCCCCCATCCTCCGCCGCTGCCGCCGCACCCATACCGATTACGCCGCCTGCCGGCACGGGCAGCGCGCCGGCCGCCGCCGGGCGTGCGGGCTGCTTTCATTGCGGCCAGCCGCTTGCGGCTGGCGCCCCCGTCTTGCGCGCCAGCATCGGTGGCGAGGACCATGTCTTCTGCTGCGGCGGCTGCCAGACACTGGCACAGACCCTGCACGGCGCCGGCTTTGGCCATCTCTACGGCGATCAGGCCCGGTTCGCCCGCCCCATCGATGATGCCGCGCGACGCGAAGCCGAGCCCATCTGGGCCRCCTACGACACGGAGGAGCTGCGAGCGCAGTTCGTGCGGCCGCTCGACGAGCGCCGCGCCGAGATCACGCTGGCGCCCGAGCATATCCGCTGCGCCGCCTGTGCGTGGCTGATCGAGCAGCACCTGGGCAGCCTGCCGGGGGTGGAATYGGTGATCGCCAACGTGGCCACGCGCCGTGTGATGGTGCGCTGGCGCGAGGCGGAGCAGCCGGTGTCTGCCTTGCTCGCCGCGCTGGCGTCGATCGGCTACCTGGCGTGGCCGTTCGAAGTGTCGCGCTCGGACCGCCAGGACCGCCACGCGCGCCGCGGCCTGCTGATGCGCATGGCGGTGGCCATGCTCGGCATGATGCAGGTCATGATGTACGCGTGGCCCATCTACACGCACGAAGCCACCATCGACCCCGGCCAGTTGCAACTGATGCGCTGGGCCAGCCTGGTGCTGACCCTGCCGGTAGTGCTGTATTCGGCTTCGCCGATCTTCGCCGGCGCATGGCGCAGCCTGCGCCGGCGTCACCTGGGCATGGACGTGCCGGTGGCGATCGGCGTCGGTGCCGGCTTCGTTGCCAGCACCATCGCCACGCTGCGCGGCAGCGGCGAGGTGTACTTCGATTCCGTCACCATGTTCGTCGCCTTCCTGTTGCTGGCGCGCTACCTGGAGCTGCGTGTGCGTCAGGCTTCGCGCAGCGGCGCCGAGATGCTGGCGCGCCAGTTGCCGTCCACCTGCGAGCGCTTGCAGGCCGAAGGCGGGGTGGGGGAGCGCGTGCCGGTGGCGCGCCTGCGCGCGGGCGACCTGATCCGGGTCAAGGCCGGCGAGGTGGTGCCCGCGGACGCGACGGTCGCGGCCGGCGCCAGCGAGCTGGACGAATCGATGCTGACCGGCGAGAGCAGGCCGGTCGCACGCGGCGTGGGCGATGCGGTGCTGGCCGGCTGCTTCAATACCGCCAGTCCGCTCGAGTTGCGCGTGGCCAGGGTGGGCGCCGCCACGCGCCTGGCCGAGATCGTCGCGGTGCTGGACCGGGCGCTGGCTGAAAAGCCGCGCCTGGCCGCCATGGCCGACCGCGTGGCGGGCTGGTTCGTCGCCGTCCTGCTGGTGCTGGCGGCGGCGGCCGGCGTGGTCTGGTGGCTGTGGGTCGATCCCGCGCGCGCGCTGCCGGTTACGGTGGCGGTGCTGGTGGTGAGCTGTCCGTGCGCGTTGTCGCTGGCAACGCCGGCGGCACTGGCCGCCGCGGGTGCGGCGCTGTCGCGGCGCGGTGTGCTGCTGACGCGCGGCCACGCGCTGGAGGCGCTGGCCGGGGTCACGGACGTGATGCTGGACAAGACCGGCACGCTGACCCAGGGGCGCTTCGCGCTGGCCGGGATACATGTGGTAGGGGCGGCCGGGGCGGACGGGGTGGACGAAGCGGCGGCCAGCCTGCGTCTGGCAGCTGCCATCGAGCGCTCGGGCGAACATCCGATCGCTCGCGGCATTGTCGAGGCGGCGCAGGCGCAAGGACTGGCCGACGACACCCATGTGGTCGGCGCCGTGCGCAACGTGCCGGGCCAGGGACTGGAAGCCGAGGTGGATGGACGGCGCCTGCGGCTGGGCCGGCGCGGCTTCGTTGCCGCGCTGGCCGGCGATGCTGGCGCGGGCAGGGCCGACACCATCGAAGCGACGCTGGCCGCCAGCGAACGCCGCGGCGCCACGCTGGTCTGGCTGGGCGATGCCGCCGGCGCGCTGGCGATCTTCGCGCTGGCCGACACCGAGCGCGAGCAGGCGGCCAGCTTGCTGGCGCAGCTACGCGAGCTTGGCGTGACCACCCACCTGGTATCGGGCGACACGCCTTCGGCGGTGGGCTGGTGGGCCGACCATTTCGGCATCGCGCGCCGCGAGGGCGGCGTCACTCCCGAGGGCAAGCGCGCATACGTGGCGCGCCTGCAGCGCGCCGGCGCGGTGGTGCTGGCGGTCGGCGACGGCATCAACGACGCGCCGGTGCTCGCGCAGGCGCAGGTGTCCATCGCCATCGGCAGCGGCGCGCCGCTGGCACAGGCCGGCGCCGACGCCGTGCTCGCGCACGGGCGCATCGCCGAGATCGCGCAGGCGCTGCGCACCGCGCGCCGCACGCGCCGCGTGGTGCGCCAGAACCTCGGCTGGGCCTTTGCCTACAACGTCATCGCCATCCCGCTGGCGGCCACCGGCCATGTCACCGCCTGGATGGCGGGCATCGGCATGTCGCTGTCGTCGCTGCTGGTGGTGGCCAATGCCTGGCGCCTGCTGCGCGCCGGCAAGACCGGAGACTGACGCATGGACATGCTTTACCTGCTGGTGCCGATGAGCCTGGTGCTGGTGGCGGTGATCGCAGGCGCCCTCTGGTGGGCGCTGCACGCCGGCCAGTACGACGATCTCGATCGTCCCGCCGAAGCCATCCTGCTGGACAACGACAAGCCTTGAGACCGGTGCCGCGGCTGCCCGCGGGCAACGCGCCAGCGAGCAAGTTCCAGGGCTTTCCGATGCGCTTGATACAGATCAAGACACCCCATGCCGGGTTTTCCTACAGTCACGTCATCAATTTCTGCTTTCTACAATCTGGGGGTCTGAATGGATGTCACCGCCGCGTCTTCTCGCGCCGACACCTTCAATTACGGCGTCGTGCGGCAATTTGCCGTCATGACGGTCGTGTGGGGGATCGTCGGCATGGCCGTCGGCGTGCTGCTCGCAGCACAGCTGATCTGGCCTGAACTCAACTTCAATACGCCGTGGCTGTCGTTCGGGCGCCTGCGTCCGCTGCATACCAATGCGGTGATCTTTGCCTTCGGCGGCAGCGCGCTGTTCGCCACCTCCTACTACGTGGTGCAGCGTACCTGCCAGGCGCGCCTGTTCTGCGGCCCGCTGGCGGCCTTCACGTTCTGGGGCTGGCAGCTTGTGATCGTGGCAGCGGCCATCACGCTGCCCATGGGCATCACCAGCTCGAAGGAATACGCCGAGCTCGAATGGCCGATCGACATCCTCATCACGCTGGTGTGGGTGGCCTACGCCATCGTGTTCTTCGGCACCATCGTCAAGCGCAAGACCCGCCATATCTACGTGGCCAACTGGTTCTTCGGCGCCTACATCCTGACCATCGCCATCCTGCATATCGTCAACAATATCGAGATGCCGGTGTCGATGTGGAAGTCCTACTCGGCTTACGCCGGCGTGCAGGACGCGATGGTGCAGTGGTGGTACGGCCATAACGCGGTGGGCTTCTTCCTGACCACCAGCTTCCTGGGCATGATGTATTACTTCATCCCCAAGCAGGCYGGKCGYCCSATCTATTCCTACCGCCTGTCGATCGTCCACTTCTGGGCGCTCAACTTYACCTAYATGTGGGCCGGTCCCCACCACCTGCAATACACGGCGCTGCCCGACTGGGCGCAGTCGCTGGGCATGGTGTTCTCGCTGATCCTGCTGGCGCCGTCGTGGGGCGGCATGATCAACGGCATCATGACCTTGTCGGGTGCCTGGCACAAGCTGCGCACCGACCCCATCCTCAAGTTCCTGGTGGTGGCGCTGTCGTTCTACGGCATGGCGACGTTCGAGGGCTCGATGATGTCGATCAAGACCGTCAACGCGCTGTCGCACTACACGGACTGGACCATCGGCCACGTGCACTCCGGCGCGCTGGGCTGGGTCGCGATGATCTCCATCGGTTCGCTCTACTACCTGATCCCGCGGCTGTTCGGCGAGAAAGAGATGTACAGCGTGCGCCTGATCGAGCTGCACTTCTGGATCGCCACCATCGGCGTGGTGCTGTACATCGCCTCGATGTGGATCGCCGGCGTGATGGAAGGCCTGATGTGGCGCGCCACGCAGCCCGACGGCACGCTCACCTACGCCTTCGTGGAAGCGGTCAAGGCCAAGTACCCGTTCTACCTGATCCGTCTGCTGGGCGGCCTGTGCTTCCTCTCCGGCATGCTGCTGATGGCCTACAACGTGGCCAAGACCATCATCGGCAAGCCCGCCGTGGACGCGCCGATCCCGGCGACGGCCGCCGCCGCCGCCCACTGACTACGCCAGGAGAAATGATGTCGCAGAAACAAAGCTTCTTTTCTCACGAGACCCTGGAGAAGAACATCGGCTGGCTGATCATCTGCACCATCCTGGTGGTCAGCATCGCTGGGCTGGTCCAGATCGTGCCGCTGTTCTTCCAGCACTCCACCACCGAGCCGGACCCCGGCATCAAGCCGTATTCGCCGCTGCGCCTGATGGGCCGCGACGTCTACATCCGCGAAGGCTGCGTGGGTTGCCACTCGCAGCAGGTGCGCACGCTGCAGGCCGAGACCGAGCGCTACGGCCACTACTCGACGGCGGGCGAATCGGTCTACGACCACCCCTTCTTGTGGGGCTCCAAGCGTACCGGCCCCGACCTGGCGCGCGTGGGCGGGCGCTACTCCGAAGACTGGCAGCGCATCCACCTGCGCAACCCGCGCGACGTGGTGCCCGAATCGGTGATGCCGTCGTACCCGTGGCTCGAGAAGGCACCGTTGCCTACCGGCGACATCCGTGACCGCATGCGCGCGCTCAAGCGCCTGGGCGTGCCCTATACGGAGGCCGAGATCGAGCAGGCGCCAGCCACGCTGGAGGGCAAGACCGAGGAAGACGCGCTGGTGGCCTACCTGCAGGAACTCGGCATCAGCAAGCGCAACGTCCGCGTGGACACAGCGGCCGCGTCCGCCAAGGAGTAAGCCATGGCCATGATCACTGCATTCTCCACCGTGGTTTCGATGATCGCGTTCCTGGCGATCTGCTGGTGGGCCTGGTCGGCCGGCCGCCAGCCCGCCAACGCGGAGTCGGCGCTGCTGCCGTTCGCGCTGCCCGACGAACCGCTCGCCGCCAGCCAAGAGCGCAGCCCCGCGGGCGGCGCCAACCATACCAAGCAGGGACACTGAGTCATGAGCGACTTCTTCACGGATTTCTGGAGTTACTACATTGCCGCCATTGCGCTGGTCGGCATCGTCTGGTGCGTGTGGCTGCTGTTCTCGCAACGCAAGGTGACCAAGGTGGCGGGCGCCGGCCAGGACACCGGCCACGTGTGGGACGGCGACCTGCGCGAACTGAACAACCCGCTGCCGCGCTGGTGGATGTGGATGTTCCTGCTGGCGTGCATCTTCGGCCTGGCATACCTGGTGCTGTATCCCGGCCTCGGCTCCTACGCCGGCGTGCTCAAGTACTCCTCGCAGGGAGAACTGGCGGCGCACCGCCAGGCTGCCGAACAGGTGCAGAACGAAATCTACGGCAAGTACATGAAGATGGACGTCAAGCAGGTGGCGGCGGACCCGCAGGCGCGCGAGATCGGCCAGCGGCTGTTCCTCAACTACTGCGCGCAGTGCCACGGCTCGGACGCGCGCGGCAGCCGCGGCTTTCCCAACCTGACCGACGCCGACTGGCTGTATGGCGGCGAGCCCGCCACCATCACCCAGACCATCACCAAGGGCCGCAACGGCGTGATGCCGTCGCAGGCCGCCACCGTCGATGCAAAGCTGGCCGGCGACGTGGCGCAGTACGTGCGCTCGCTGTCGGGGCTGGCGTCCGATCCGATCCGCGCCTCGCGCGGCGAGAGCACCTTCAAGTCGACCTGCGCGGCCTGCCACGGCTCCACCGGCAAGGGCAACCAGGCGCTCGGCGCGCCCAACCTGTCGGACAACGTCTGGCTGTACGGCAGCTCGGAGGCGAGCATCGTCGACGCCATCCTGAAGGGCCACAACAACCATATGCCCGCGCACGAAGAGATCCTGACGCCCGAG
The DNA here is from genome assembly GCF_056397305.1 of Cupriavidus sp. 05N40. Lineage (NCBI taxonomy): Bacteria > Pseudomonadati > Pseudomonadota > Betaproteobacteria > Burkholderiales > Burkholderiaceae > Cupriavidus > Cupriavidus sp. 05N40. Next base: position 26,844 of record NZ_JBFTND010000111.1, on the reverse strand, counting down.
CGCATCCGCATGCTGACCGCCTACGTATGGGGGCTGTCCAACAGCGGGGCAGGCACCGGGAGCGGCCAATGAGCGTGGCAGCATGCCTGCGTGACCCTTGCGCGGGCGGAGACAACAATCCATGAACGCCCCCGAACCGGAGCCGCTTGCCAGGTCTGGCACCTCGCAACCGGCCCAGCGCGAGAGCGCATCCGCCACGGCGGATGCGCAGAGCTCCGACGAAACCCTCTACGAAGTCCGCCGCAAGATCTATCCGCGCTCGGTGTCCGGCGCGTTCTCGCGCTGGCGGGTCTGGATGGTGGTCCTGACCCAGCTGTTCTTCTACGGCATGCCCTGGCTGCAATGGAATGGCCGCCAGGCCATGCTGTTCGACCTTGGCGCGCGCAAGTTCTATATCTTCGGCCTGGTGTTGTGGCCGCAGGACGTGATCTACCTCGCGGTGCTGCTGGTCATCTCCGCGCTCTCGCTGTTCCTGTTCACCGCCATCGCGGGCAGGCTGTTCTGCGGCTATGCATGTCCGCAGACGGTCTATACCGAGATTTTCATGTGGATCGAGCGGCATGTCGAAGGCGACCGCTTCGCGCGCATCCGCCTCGACGGCGATCCGTGGAGCGTACGCAAGCTGCGGCTCAAGGCCTCCAAGCATACGCTGTGGATCCTGATCGCACTGTGGACGGGCTTTACCTTCGTCGGCTACTTCTCGCCGATCCGCGCGCTCGGCGCCCAGGTGCTGAGCCTGTCGCTGGGCCCGTGGCAGACTTTCTGGATGCTGTTCTACGCGTTCGCCACCTGGGGCAACGCCGGCTTCATGCGCGAGCAGGTGTGCAAGTACATGTGCCCCTACGCACGCTTCCAGAGCGTGATGGTGGACCGCGACACCTATGTCGTGACCTACGACGTGGGCCGCGGCGAGCCGCGCGGCAGCCGCTCGCGCAAGGCCGACTACAAGGCTTCGGGCCTCGGCGATTGCGTGAACTGCAGCATCTGCGTGCAGGTATGCCCGACCGGCATCGATATCCGCGACGGCCTGCAGTACGACTGCATCGGCTGCGGCGCCTGCATCGATGCCTGCAACCAGGTCATGGACAAGATGGCGTACCCGCGCGGGCTGATCCGCTACACGTCGGAGAACGCCATGCGCCGCGCACTCTCGGAAGCGGTGGCGCGCAAGCGCCTGGTGCGTCCGCGCACGGTGGTGTACTCGGTGATCTGGCTGGCCCTGGCCGCCGGCTTCATGGCCTCGCTGGCCATGCGCACGCCGCTCAAGGTGGACATCATCCGCGACCGCGGCGCGCTCGGCCGGGAAGTGGAGGGCCGCTGGATCGAGAACGTGTACCGGCTGCAGTTGATCAACACGACCGAAGCACCGATGCGCGTCGCGATCCGCGCCGAGAGCGACGAACTGAAGGGCCTCGCGGTGGAGTACGACCACAGCGCCGGCAACCTCGATCCCACGTCGAACCGGCTGATTCCGATTCGCGTGCGCGTGCCGATCGAAGCCGCGGGCCACGGCACGCACAAGATCCAGGTCACGGTGAGCACCGCCGGCAGCGAAGCCGGAGGCGCCAGCGCCGCGGAGATCAGCCAGAGCACGAGCTTTATCGTGCCGCGCAATCTGTGACGCCGGCCGCCGGAGTCACAGGTCAAACACGCAACATAGAGGAGGCCAGATGACGCAGCAAAGCAATCCCTGGTGGAAGGAGCCCTGGCCGTGGCTGCTGATGAGCGGCCCGCTGGTCGCGATGGTGGGCTGCGGCTTCACCATCTGGCTGGCGATGTCGCATCCCGACCAGCCGGTCGTGGAGGGCGTGTCGCGGCACGGGCTGGTGGTCGAGAAGGCCCGAGGCGCCACGCGCGATGCAGTGCCGGCCGCGACGCAGGCGAGGTGACCATGAGACTGCGCTGGCTGATGTGGGTGCTGTGGCCCGGTTTCCTGGTGGGCGGCCTGACCACCGCGCTGGTGTTCTCGATGATCGATCCGGGGGACCTGCATTTCTTCGGGCAGCCGGTGGAGGCCTCGCGCGAAGCGGTCTACACGGTGGGATTCCTGTTCGCGTGGGTGCTCTGCTCGTTATCGAGCGGGCTCACGCTGTACACGATGCCGACGCGGCTGGCCGACACCGACGAGCTGGAATGAGGCGGCCGCGCCGCGCGCGCCGCCGGAGATCGGCCTGGCGGCCTAGCAGGACTTGTTGACGATCTGCTTGATGCCCGGCATGTCGACCAGCTTGACGTGGCGCTGGCGGATCTGGATCAGCCCGGCTTCCGCGAAGCGGGAGAACAGCCGGCTGACCGTCTCGAGCTTGAGCCCGAGATAGCTGCCGATTTCTTCCCGGCTCATGCGCAGCACGAATTCGGAAGACGAGTAGCCGCGCGCGGAAAGCCGCTCCGACAGATTGATCAGGAAGGTGGCGAGGCGTTCTTCGGCGCGCATCGAGCCGAGCGTGATCAGCATGACCTGGTCCTGCGAGATCTCCCGGCTCATCAGCCGCATGAACTGGTGCTGCAGGGACGGCAGGGAGCCGGACAGCGCTTCGAGATCGCCGAAGCGCACGACGCAGACTTCGGTATCCTCGAGCGCGGTGGCATCGGACGCATGCTGCATCTCGCCGAGGCCGTCCAGGCCGACGACTTCGCCGGGAAGGTGAAAGCCGGTGATCTGGGAGCGACCATCTTCCATGGTCAGGTGGGTCTTGAGCGTACCGAAGCGGATCGCATAGACGGCGGTGAGCGGGTCGCCGAGGCGGTACAGGGTCTCGCCCTTGCGTACGCGCACCCGCTCCTGCACCAGCGTATCCATTTTCTCGAGGTCCTGCTGCGACATGCCGACGGGCAGGCAGAGCTGGCCCAGCGAGCAGGTGGAGCAGCGGGGCGACATCTCGGTGATGGGAATGGAGGTGAGCAATTGGGGCCTGTCCGGTTTGGCGCAGTCAATCCAGCGCTGTGGGGCAGGCGCATGGCGTTGAGAGCTTGACGTTGAAAGCGTCGGTTTCAGGCACCGTCGGCATCAGCCCTGGCGCGCGAGTCTGGCGCGCTTGCACCCTCTGGCGGGATGCTGCGCACCGTTGCTCGTCGTCATGTCTGCGATCACGCGCATTGGCGCGGGCGCTGGGCAGGAAATCGACAGCGCCTCTGGGATCTGCGGGGGCGCGTTAGCCGCATTTTAACGCGCGAAACGTTACGACAGGGAGTAGAAGTTGACCATAGGCGTGCTTTTCAGTGTATTTACCCTGGCCTTGCTGGGTGGCGTGCACTGTGCAGCGATGTGCGGCGGGATCGCGCTGGCCGCCGAGCAGGGCGGTGTCGCGCGGGTGCCGGCGACCATCCTGCGGCGTCCCGGCCACTGGCTGATCGAGTTGCTGGTCATGCATGCCGGCCGGCTCAGCATGTATGCGGTGCTGGGGGCATTGCTCGGTGCGCTTGGCGCCGCTGCCTGGAAGGCGCAGTACCTGCCGGTGCAGCGCTGGCTGTTCGGCGCCGGCAGCGTGATGCTGGTGGTGTCGGGGCTGTGGATGCTGGGCGGGCGCACGCCCGGCGCGGGCTGGCTTGAACGGCTGGCTGCCCGCGGTGCCGGCGGCTTGCTGCTGGGCTTGGCGGCGGCCGGACGGCTCGCCGGCACGGCGTTGCCGCAAGCGCGGCTGCTGCGCCGCTATGGCATGGGGCTGGCATGGGGGCTGGTGCCGTGCGGCATGGTGTATGGCGCACTGGCCATGGCGCTGCTGGCGGGCAACGCCGCCTCCGGCGCCCTGGTGATGGCCGTGTTCGGCCTGGGCACCTTGCCCAACTTGCTGGTGATTTCGGGGCTGTCGGGCTATTTCCGGCAATGGTCGCGCCGTCCGCTGGTACGCGCCGTGGCCGGGCTCGCCGTGATCGGCTTTGGCGTGGCGGGCGTGGCGCGGGCGCTGCTTTTGCCAGAGTCGCTGGCGGCGCATGGCTTCTGCCTGGTCTTCTGAGAGGCGCTCCGGTGACGCGCCGCGCACTCGGACAGGTCGATTCGCAAGGGAAGCGGTTGCAGGTTTGCCAGGGAATGCCATACAATCGCAAGAACAGCGATATCGCGCAGCGTAATTCATCGTGGCATCGCCGGTTAGCATTCGCATCTCAGGGATGCATGCCAGGAACCCCCGGGCAGGTATGACCGCCAGGGACCGTTCCCCACCCGCCGTCCGGTTTAAAAGATTCGGTTCAAAAGACCAGCCTCGGCAGGGCGGGGCGAGATAAGCCACGCAGGTCCGATATCCGTTATTTTCTTGCGCCCGGGGCGATCGATGTCGCGCCGGACAAGTCCGCCACATCAGGGGGGAGGCGCGACGCAAGGGCTCCGTCGACCGGCAGGTAGAGCCGGTGGCCGGGCGATCTCCTGCCGGTCAGGTCCGGCATCCGATGCAAAAAAGAAAGCGCACTGCCGGCAATGCAACGAGCATGCGGTTGGCTGCGCGGACAGATGGCGGTGGCAATCCCTACCGCTGAACCCGCAATCTCCAGTGCGTCCCGGATATTCAGGGGCGCAGGTGCAAAGACAGGCTGCACGCAATCAACATGAATACCCAAGAGGCGAAGATCGTCCTCGAGACCGCGCTGATCTGTGCGCAGGAACCTTTGCGCGTCCATGACATGCGGCGGTTGTTCSCCGACGACGTCGGTGCCGACACCATCCGGGTCCTGCTCGACGAGCTGCGCCGCGACTGGGAGCAGCGCGGCGTGGAACTGGTGGCGCTGGCCAGCGGCTGGCGCTTCCAGAGCCGCCCCGCCATGCGCGAATACCTCGACCGGCTCAATCCCGAGAAGCCGCCGAAGTATTCCCGCGCGGTGATGGAGACGCTGGCGATCATCGCTTACCGGCAGCCGGTCACGCGGGGCGATATCGAGGAGATCCGCGGCGTCACGGTGAGCACCGAAGTGGTGAAGAAGCTCGAAGACCGCAGCTGGATCGAGGTCATCGGGCACCGCGACGTGCCCGGACGCCCGGCGCTGTACGCCACCACCAAGGCCTTCCTCGACGACCTTGGCCTGCGTACGCTGGACGAGCTGCCGCCGCTGGAAGACATGCAGGCGCAGTCGCAGGTCGCGTTGCTGAACCAGGAGCCGATCGATTTCGAGTCCCTGGGCAGCGTACCCGCCGGCAGCGACGAAGAAGCGTTCGCGCTGGCGGCGCCTGACGAGGCTGAGTCCGCCCAGGCGGATCCCGCCGGGCAGGCTGCTGCTGCCGAGGGTGAGGCCGAAGCTGCGGCACTGCCCGAGGCGGATGCGGAGCCGGTTCGGGAGCTGGCTACGGCAGGTGAGCCTGCAGTGCAAGCCGCTGTCGGGCCCGCAAGCGTGACGTCCGGTGCAGGCCCGGGCATCGAGGAAGAAGAATCCGCCGCCGAGGCGGAGCCCGCCGCGACCGACGGCGAGGCAGATGAAGAAGCGGAAGAGCGAGCCCCGGCCAACGGTTACCACGTGCAAGTGGCCTCCGGCGAGCAGGAGCCCGAAGCCCCGGCATCGTCGGGCATGAACCCGGCGAATCCGGCGCACCCTAGCGAGCACGATGAGCTCGACGAGCGCGTGTCCAACTGAACACCATGCAACATCCGAATGTGAATACCTTGTCCGATTCTGTTGATCAAGACGTCCGCCCGGCGGATGCGCCGGCCGGCGACGCCGGCAAYGGCRCCGAMGGCGCRCCGCGCCGCAAGGGCCTGCGCCGTGGCYTGCGCAAYCTGGTAGCCACGCGCCGCCAGTCTGCGCAGGACCGCGAGGGCGGCCGCCCCGCCGATGGCGAGCAGGCCGCCGCTCCCGAGGCTGGTGCGTCCGACGCCCAGCCCGGACAGGGCGACGGCGCGCGCAAGGGGCGCACCCGTGGCAAGCGCAAGCCCGCCGAAGGCGAGGCGGCACAGGCCGGCGAGCAGCAGGGCGAGCGCCCGGCGCCGCGTGGGCGCCGCGCAGCCGGTGGCGACGCCGCCGGTGTGGGCGAGGCAGGTGCCGAAGTCGCCGGCGAACGCCAGCGCGACGGGGCACGACCCAACGGCGCACGCAAGCGCAAGCCTCAACAGGGTCAGGGCCAGGGTCAGCAGGGCCAGGCGCAGCCCCAGGGCCGCCGCGGCGGCGCCGAAGGCCAGCAGGGCGCAGGGCGCCAGGCAGGCAAGGGCAACAAGGGCAAGGGCGGCGGCGCACAGCGCCCGGCGCCGGGTGCGGCCGACAAGGCGCCGGCCGCTGCCGCGGCAAGCGGCGAAGATCTGTTCCGCTTCGTGATTTCCGGGCAGTACGACCAGGAAGACGCCAGCGGTGCGCGTGCCAAGGTCAAGCCAGTGCGCGAACTCTCCGCGGACGACGACGCTCCCAAGCTGCACAAGGTGCTTGCCGAAGGCGGCCTGGGCTCGCGCCGCGAGATGGAAGAACTGATCCTGCAAGGGCGCGTGTCGGTCAACGGCCTGCCGGCCCATATCGGCCAGCGTATCCTGCCGGCCGACCAGGTCCGCGTCAACGGCAAGCTGATCCACCGCCGCGTGTCGACCAAGCCGCCGCGCGTGCTGCTGTACCACAAGCCGTCCGGCGAGATCGTCAGCCAGTCGGATCCGGAAGGCCGTCCCACCGTGTTCGACAGCCTGCCGCGCATCAAGGCAGGGAAGTGGGTGGCCGTCGGCCGCCTCGACTTCAACACTGAAGGCCTGCTGATCTTCACCTCTTCGGGTGACATCGCCAACAAGTTCATGCATCCGCGCTACGGCGTGGAGCGCGAATACGCGGTGCGCACGCTGGGTGAACTGGCCGAGGCCGATCGCCAGCGCCTGCTGCACGGCATCAAGCTCGACGATGGCGAGGCCAATTTCCTGCGCATCGCCGATGGCGGCGGCGAGGGCATCAACCACTGGTATCACGTGGCGCTGACCGAAGGCCGCAACCGCGAAGTGCGTCGCATGTTCGAGGCGGTTGGCCTGACCGTGTCGCGCCTGATCCGTACCCGCTACGGCCAGTTCCTGCTGCCGCGCGGCCTCAAGCGTGGCCGCTGGCAGGAACTTGAAGCCGACGATGTGCGCGCGCTGATGGCATCCATCGGCCTGAAGGCGCCGTCGAAGGGTGACAGCCAGCCCAAGGGCGGCAACAGCAAGGTCACCGGGCGCAAGGCGCGCACCGAGGCGGCCATTGCCGGCATGCCGATGCCGACCGGCATGGACGGCCTGCCGCGCGTGAACCGCGGCAACGGTCCGCGTGGCGGCGGTGCCGGTCGTGGCCAGCCGGATCCCATGCAGACGTCGATGGGCTATATCGGTGGCCCGACCCTGCTGACGTCGCATACCACCAAGCTCGGTGGCGGCGCGGCGGGCACGCCGCGCGGCCCTGGCGGCATGGGTGGGCGCGGTGGACGTGGCGCCCGCGGCGCCAGCGGCATGGGCGGCATGGGCGGCATGGGTGGCATGGGTGGCATGGGTGGCATGGGTGGCATGGGCGGCGGCCAGGGTCGCGGCCCGCGCCGCGGCGGCGGCGGCGGCGGCGAGGCGAACGGAAATGTGATGCCGCAGCCTGGCAAGGCGAACGGCAATCGCCGTCCGCGCGGCGGCGGCCGGGACGGCAACCGCTGACGCTTTTGTAGTGCCGGGTGGCGGGGATTACGGTCGGGAAGGAGTGAGGCGCGTCGCGCATTGTCCTCCCGTCCGGGTTTCTCCCGGCTATCTCTTTGCCTTTTGCACCGCAACGGCGTATAATCCAAGTCTATTCAAAAGTCATCCTGAAAAAGGATGGGCGAATGATGGGCATTGCGCCCATTTTTTTTTGGTTCGCCCAATCCGCATGCATGCCGTCCTTGCGCGGCGCGCCGGTCGGGGTGACGGGCAGGCAAGCAGGCTGCGAAGCCGTCTTCAAAAGAAAGGCGGCAGTGCCGGTGGGCTGGGTCTGCCACGGTATTGATGGCCATTATTCGGGAATACAGTGCATCTGGCAGATTTGATCGAAACCACCCTGAACGGCATGGGGTACGAGCTGGTTGAGCTCGAGCGCGCTCCGGGCGGATTGATGCGCGTCTATATCGATCAGCCTGAAACCGGGATTGTCATCGAGGATTGCGAGAAGGTAAGCCGTCAGCTTACCCACGTGCTCACGGTCGAGAATATCGACTACGAGCGTCTCGAAGTGTCCTCGCCGGGGCTGGACCGGCCGCTCAAGAAACTGGCTGACTACGTCCGCTTTGCGGGCCAGGAAGCCAGGGTCACGCTGCGCCTCCCGGTCGACGGCCAGAAGAACTTCGTCGGCATCCTGCAGGCACCCACCGGCGAGCCGGGGGCGGAGCAGATCGGCCTGGAGTTCGACGGCAAGGACGGCACGGCACTGCTGGAATTCGCCATATCCGATGTCGATCGCGCACGCCTGGTGCCGGTGATCGACTTCAAAGGAAATCAGAAAAAAGGGAACAAGCAATGAGCCGCGAAGTTCTGTTGCTCGTCGATGCRCTTGCGCGTGAGAAGAACGTCGACAAGGATGTGGTATTCGGTGCGCTSGARGCGGCACTCGCYTCGGCAACCAAGAAGCGCTTCGAGGAAGACGTGGATATCCGTGTCTCCATCGATCGTGAATCCGGCGAGCATGAAACGTTCCGCCGCTGGCTCGTGGTCCCCGATGAACAGGGTCTGCAGGAGCCGGACAAGCAGATCCTGATGTTCGAAGCGCGCGAGCAGAGCGCCGACATCGAGCTCGACGAGTTCATCGAAGAGCAGATCGAGTCGGTCGAGTTCGGCCGTATCGGCGCGCAGGCCGCCAAGCAGGTGATCCTGCAGAAGATCCGTGACGCCGAGCGCGAGCAGATCCTCAACGATTACCTCGACCGCGGCGAAAAGGTCATGACCGGCACCGTCAAGCGGGCCGACAAGAAGGGCCTGATCGTGGAATCCGGCCGCGTGGAAGCGCTGCTGGCCCGCGACCAGATCATCCCGAAGGAAAATCTGCGCACCGGCGACCGCGTCCGCGCCTATATTCTGAACGTGGACCGCACCGCGCGCGGGCCCCAGATCGAGCTCTCGCGCACTGCGCCCGAGTTCCTGATCAAGCTSTTCGAGAACGAAGTGCCGGARATGGAACARGGCCTGCTGGAGATCAAGGCGGCTGCCCGYGACCCWGGCGTGCGCGCSAAGATCGCCGTGGTGGCGCATGACAAGCGCATCGAYCCCATCGGCACTTGTGTCGGTGTGCGCGGCACGCGGGTGACCGCGGTGCGCAACGAGATCGGCGGCGAGGCGGTTGATATCGTACTGTGGTCGGAAGATCCGGCGCAGTTCGTGATCGGCGCGCTGGCGCCGGCGCAGGTACAGTCCATCGTGGTGGACGAGGAAAAGCACAGCATGGACGTGGTGGTGGACGAGGAAAATCTCGCCGTCTCCATCGGACGCAGCGGGCAGAACGTACGCCTGGCGTCCGAACTGACCGGCTGGCAGATCAACATCATGACGCAGGAAGAATCGGCGCAGAAGCAGGCCGAGGAAAGCGACGTGGTGCGCAAGTTGTTCATGGCCAAGCTGGACGTGGACGAGGAAGTGGCCGACATCCTGATCGACGAAGGATTCTCCACGCTGGAAGAAGTGGCCTATGTGCCCATCAGCGAGATGCTGGAGATCGATGCCTTCGACGAAGACACCGTCAACGAGTTGCGCAACCGCGCACGCGATGCACTCCTGACGATGGAACTGGCCCGGGAAGAAAAGGTGGAAGAGGTGTCGCAGGACCTGCGCTCCCTCGACGGCCTGACCCCGGAACTGATCGGCAAGCTGGCCGAAGGCAGTATCCATACGCGTGACGAACTCGCCGAACTGGCAGTCGACGAACTGGTCGAGATGGTCGGCCTGGGCGAAGAAGAGGCCCGCGCGTTGATCATGAAAGCACGGGAACATTGGTTTAACTGAGGGACACGCTCAACCAGATTGACTGAGCGCGTATTCCGCACACGACTGTCCCGACGTATAAACCGAGCATTGAAAGGGTTTGAATGGCAAGCACAACAGTTGCCCAACTGGCCGCAGAACTGAGCCGCAGCGCAGCTGCCCTGCTGGAACAATTGCAGGCAGCTGGGGTGGGCAAGGTGACGCCTGAAGACATCATCACCGAATCCGACAAGACCAGGTTGCTGGACTACCTCAAGCGTTCGCACGGTCAGGCCGACGACAGCTCGCGCAAGAAGATCACGCTGACCAAGCGTGAGACTTCCGAGATCCGGCAGGCTGATTCCACCGGCAAGACGCGTACGGTACAGGTCGAGGTGCGCAAGAAGCGTGTCCTGATCAAGCGTGACGAGGCGGCTCCCGAGGGCGCAGCCGATGGCCACGACGCCGCCGACGTTCAGGTCGATGCGGCCGAGCAGGCGCGCCAGGATGAGGAAGCCCGTCAGCAGGCAGAACTGCTAGCGCGCCAGGAAGCCGAGCTGAAGGCCCGCCAGGAGGYGGCCGAACGCGAGGAAGCCGAACGCCGCGCCAAGCAGGAAGCACTTGAGGCCGAGGAGCGCCGCCAGGCTGAACTCGCCGCCCGCAAGGCGGAAGAGGAAGCTGCCGCGCTACGCGCTGCGGCCGCCACGGCTGCGCCCGAAGACGACGATTCGCGCAAGAAGGCCGAGGACGACAAGAATCGCCTGGCCGCCGAACGCGCCGCCGCACAGAAGGCCGCCGACGAAGCCAAGCAGGCTGCCGACAAGGCGCGTGCCGAGCAGGACGCAGCGCGCAAGCGCCGCGAGGCTGCCGAGGCCGAGGCCCGTGCCATTCAGCAGATGCTGAATGCGCCGGCGCGCGTGCTCAAGGCGCCGTCCGAACGCAAGGCCGAGGAAAAGAAGGCCGAGCAGACCGGCACGCTGCACAAGCCGGTCAAGGCGCCTGGCACCGAGGTCAAGAAGGAAGACAAGAAGCCCGCCACCACGGCAACCGCCACCACCACGGTCGACAAGAAGACCGGCAAGGTGGTCAAGGCCGGCACTTCCTCGACCTGGCAGGACGAAGGCTCGAAGAAGAAGGGCAGCGGCCTGAAGACACGCGGCGATTCGTCGGGTGGCGTGGGCGGCTGGCGCGGTGGTCCGCGCGGCCGTGGCAATCGCCACCAGCAGGACGATCGCGGCACCAACTTCCAGGCGCCGACGGAACCGGTGGTGCGCGAAGTGCACGTTCCCGAAACCATTTCGGTGGCGGATCTCGCCCACAAGATGGCCGTCAAGGCATCCGAGGTCATCAAGCAGATGATGAAACTCGGCCAGATGGTGACCATCAACCAGGTGCTGGACCAGGAAACCGCCATGATCGTGGTGGAAGAAATGGGCCACAAGGCGTTTGCCGCCAAGCTGGACGATCCGGAAGCGCTGCTGGTGGTGGGCGGCGAGGAACACACCGACGCCGAGCAACTGCCGCGCCCGCCGGTGGTGACCGTGATGGGTCACGTCGACCACGGCAAGACCTCGCTGCTGGACTACATCCGTCGCGCAAAGGTCGCGGCTGGCGAAGCCGGCGGCATTACGCAGCATATCGGTGCCTACCATGTGGAAACCGAGCGCGGCGTGATCACCTTCCTCGACACCCCGGGTCACGAGGCCTTCACGGCCATGCGTGCACGCGGTGCCAAGGCGACCGACATTGTCATCCTGGTGGTGGCCGCGGACGACGGCGTGATGCCGCAGACCAAGGAAGCCATCGCCCACGCCAAGGCGGCGGGCGTGCCCATCGTGGTGGCGATCAACAAGATCGACAAGCCCGAAGCCAACCCGGACCGCGTCAAGCAGGAACTGGTGGCCGAGCAGGTGCTGCCGGAAGAATACGGCGGTGACTCGCCGTTCGTGCCGGTGTCCGCCAAGACCGGCACCGGCATCGACGACCTGCTCGAGCAAGTGCTGCTGCAGGCCGAAGTGCTGGAACTGAAGGCACCGGTGGATGCCCCGGCCAAGGGCCTGGTGGTGGAAGCCCAGCTCGACAAGGGCAAGGGCCCGATCGCGACCATCCTGGTCACCAGCGGCACGCTCAAGCGTGGCGACGTGGTGCTGGCTGGCAGCGCTTACGGCCGCGTGCGCGCCATGYTGGACGAAACCGGCAAGCCGACCAAGGAAGCGGGTCCCTCGATTCCGGTCGAGATCCAGGGCCTGTCCGAAGTGCCGGCCGCCGGTGAAGAAGTGCTGGTGCTGCCCGACGAGCGCAAGGCGCGCGAAATCGCGCTGTTCCGCCAGGGCAAGTTCCGCGACGTCAAGCTGGCCAAGCAGCAGGCGGCCAAGCTGGAGACCATGCTGGAGCAGATGAGCGAAGGCGAAGTACAGACGCTGCCGCTGATCGTGAAGGCCGACGTGCAGGGTTCGCAGGAAGCGCTGGTGCAGTCCCTGCAGAAGCTCTCCACCGACGAAGTGCGCGTGCAGATCGTGCACGGCGGCGTGGGCGGCATCTCGGAGTCGGACGTCAACCTGGCCACGGCCTCGAAGGCGGTCATCATCGGCTTCAACGTGCGTGCCGATGCCGGCGCGCGCAAGCTGGCCGAGAACAACGGCATCGACATCCGCTACTACAACATCATTTACGATGCGGTAGACGAGATCAAGGCGGCGATGTCGGGCATGCTGGCTCCGGAAAAGCGCGAAGTCACGCTCGGTACGGTCGAGGTGCGCCAGGTGTTCCGCGTGCCGAAGATCGGTGCGGTGGCCGGTTGTATGGTCACCGATGGCCTGGTCAAGCGTACCGCCCTGGTACGGGTGCTGCGCAACAACGTGGTCATCCATACCGGCGAGCTCGATTCGCTCAAGCGCTTCAAGGACGACGTCAAGGAAGTCAAGCAAGGCTTCGAATGCGGTCTGTCGATCAAGAACTTCAACGACGTTCAGGAAGGCGACCAGCTCGAGGTTTATGAAATCACCGAGGTGGCGCGCACGCTGTAAGCCCCAACCCGGGGTGGGGCCCCCCGCGGCCGTCTCGATAAAACCGCATTGAATGGCCAAGAAAGGCAATATCTCCTCTCGCAATCTCCGGATTTCCGACCAGATCCAGCGTGACCTGGCCGCGATGATCGCGCGCGAGTTGCGCGATCCCCGCCTGGGGCTCGTCACGCTGCAGTCGGTCACCCTGACGCCCGACTACGCGCATGCCAAGGTGTACTTCACCGTGCTTGGCGCCGATGCCGCAGTCGCGCAGGGCATCCTCAACGAAAAGGCCGGCTACCTGCATTCGCTGCTGTTCAAGCAACTGCATATCCATACCGTGCCGACGCTGCACTTCCATCACGACACCTCGGTCGAACAAGCCATCGAGATGTCCAAGCTGATCAGCGAAGCCAACTCGACGCGCGCGAAAGAAGACTGAAGAAAGCGGCCCGTCATTGCGGGCCGTTTTTTCATCCTCCGTGCTTCCGTCTGTCTGCCTGGCCGTTTCCCTCGCCCGTCTTTCCCCCCTCATGACCGATCCGAAAACCAATCGCCCGCCCCGGCAACCGCGCCGCGAGGTGCACGGCGTGCTGCTGCTCGACAAGCCGCTGGGCCTGTCGTCCAACGATGCGCTGGTGCGCGCCAAGCGCATGCTGCGCGCGCTCAAGGCTGGGCATACCGGCACGCTCGACCCGCTCGCCACCGGCCTGCTGCCGCTGTGCTTCGGCGAGGCCACCAAGTTCTCGCAGGACCTGCTCGAGGCCGACAAGACCTATGAGGCCGAGGTGCGCCTGGGCATCCGCACCGCCACCGGCGATGCGGAAGGCGAGGTGATCGCCGAGCGCGAGGTGGCGTGTGACACCGAGGCACTGCGCGTGGCGATCGCGCGCTTCACCGGCGAGATCGAGCAGGTGCCGCCCATGCACTCGGCGCTCAAGAAGGACGGCCGCCCGCTGTACGAATACGCGCGCGCCGGCCAGACCGTGGAGCGGGCGGCGCGCCGCGTCACCATCCATGAGATCACGCTGCTCGGCTGCGGCCTGCCCGCGGCGCCCACCTTCACCATGCGGGTGACCTGCAGCAAGGGCACCTATATCCGCACGCTGGCCGAGGATATCGGCGAAGCGCTGGGCTGCGGCGCGCACCTCACGGGGCTGCGCCGCACGGCGGTGGGCGACCTGAGCCTGGATGGCGCGGTCACGCTCGAGCAGATCGACGCGCATGACGATGCCGCGCGCCCGGCGATGCTGGCCCCGGTCGATGCGCTGCTGCAGCGCTGCGCGCCGGTGCGGCTCGAGGAAGCCGCGATGGGCCGCTTCCTGCAAGGCCAGCGTATCGCGCAGCGCGACCTGCCGGCCGGCACCGAACTGGCGGAAGGCGAACTCGCCCGCATCTATGGCGGCGAGCCGGAGCGCCTGCTTGGCGTGGCGCGCATGCGGGAAGGGGCGTTGCGGCCGGAGCGGCTGGTCAAGCTCTGAGCGGGTCGTGACCCGGCAGCGCGCGGGAAGCAAAAAAAGCCGATGCCAGTGATGGCATCGGCTTTTTTATCGGCTTATGTGTCCGGCGAGCCTGGTGGCGGCTCCTAGTGCGCCCCGGCCGCGGAGGCATCCATATCGCCTCCCTTCTTCGGCTTGGTCAGCCAGACAAAGCCGATCAGCACGAAGAACAACACGCCCGAGATCCAGAAGATGTCGTTGGCGCCGAGCATGGCCGCCTGCTGCGTGATGCCGCGCTCGATGAAGCCGTTGGCCTGGGCCTCGGTCATGCCCATCTGCACCAGGTGTTCGAGCTGCGCCCTATAGGCCGGGTTGAACGGATTGATCTGCTCGACCAGTTGCGCGTGATGCRGCGCGGAGCGGTTCTCCCAGATGGTGGTCGAGATCGACGCGCCGATCGCGCCGAAGGTGATCCGCACGAAGTTCGACACGCCCGAGGCCGACGGCATCTTCTCCGGCGGCTGGCCCGACAGGATGATCGAGGTCAGCGGGATGAAGAACATCGCCATGGCCGCGCCCTGGATCAGGGTGGGGATCATCAGCGAGCGGGTATCGACCTGCAGGGTGAAGCCCGAGCGCATCAGGCTGACCACGCCGAAGGTGATGAAGGCCAGCGTGGCGACCCAGCGCGCGTCCATCCTGGGCAGGTTCTTGCCGATGAGCGGCGACAGCAGGATGGCAAAGATGCCCACCGGCGCCATCACGATGCCGGCGTCGGTCGCGGTATAGCCGACGATGGTCTGCAGCCACAGCGGCAGGATCACCAGGTTGCCGAAGAACAGCCCGTAGGCCACCGAGATCGCCACCACGCCGGCGCTGAAGTTGCGCCCCTTGAACAGGTAGATGTCGACGATGGGATGCTTCTCGTAGCGTCCAGTTCCTTGCCCTTGTCGAGCATCAGCTGCATCGAGCCGACCCAGATCACCAGCAGCGTCAGCCCGATGCGGTCGATCGGCAGGATCTTGGTGGGGGTTTCGCGGTCGCGGTAGATCGCCCAGGTGGCATAGGCCGCGCCGAGCCCGACCGGGATATTGATATAGAAGATCCACGGCCAGGTCATGTTGTCGGAGATCCAGCCGCCCAGCAGCGGGCCCATGATGGGCGCCACCAGCGTGGTCATGCCCCATAGCGCGAGCGCCATGGTGCTCTTCTGCGGCGGATAGCTCGACAGCAGCAGCGCTTGCGACAGCGGGATCATCGGCCCGGCCACCGCGCCCTGCAGTACGCGCGCGGCCAGCAGGACTTCCAGGTTGGGCGCCACGCCGCACAGCCACGAGGACAGCACGAACAGCAGGATCGAGGTGATGAACAGCCGTACCGCGCCGAAGCGGGTGGTCATCCATCCGGTCAGCGGCACGGAGATCGCGTTGGCCACGGCGAACGAGGTGATCACCCAGGTGCCCTGGTTGGGCGCCACGCCGAGGTCGCCGGAGATGGCCGGGATCGACACGTTGGCGATGGACGAGTCCAGCACGTTCATGAACGTGGCCAGCGACAGCGCGATGGTGCCGATCACCAGCTTTCCGCCCGTCAGCGGCGCAGGCGCGGCGGGGCGCGCCGCGGGCCCGCGCGGGCCCGGTGCGGCGCTGTCGCGCACGGGGAGGGAAGTMGCCATGTTCAGGTGCTGGCAGGCTTGGCGGCCGGCGCCGAGACCGGTGCCGCCATCGGCTCGGCGCCTTGGCGGCCACCGTTGTTCAGGGAGATGATGCGGGCGATCAGCGCGTCGGCGTCCTGGCCGACCTTCTCATACACGTCGGTCTGCATCGGCCGTGCCACGGTGGCCTGCGCCATCGTCGCGCCTTCTTCCTTGCGCACGTCGACCGTCACGTTCATCGACAGCCCCACGCGCAGCGGATGATCCTTGAGCTGCTTCGCGTCCAGCGCGATGCGCACCGGCAGGCGCTGTACCACCTTGATCCAGTTGCCGGTGGCGTTCTGCGCGGGCAGCAGCGAGAAGGCCGAGCCGGTGCCGGCCGAGAAGCCTTCGACCTTGCCTTCGTACTCGACCTTGGAGCCGTACAGGTCGGCTTCGAGCTTGACCGGCTGGCCCACGCGCATATGCGTGATCTGCACTTCCTTGAAGTTGGCGTCGACCCACACCTGCTCCAGCGGCACCACCGCCATCAGCGGCGCGCCGGGGGCCACGCGCTGGCCGACCTGCACCGAGCGCTTGGCCACGTAGCCGGTCACCGGCGCCGGCAGGGTGGAGCGTGCGAAGGCCAGATAGGCGGAGCGCAGGTTGGCGGCGGCGCGCTGCACGTTGGGGTGCTTTTCCACCGTGGTCTGGTCGGTCAGCACCTTGTTGGAGGCGAGCTGCTCGCGCGTGGACGACAGCGCTGACAGGGCCGCCTGCAGCGCGGTCTGCGCATGCGAGATTTCCTCGCCCGAGACCGCGCCGGAACCGGCAATGGCCTCGCGGCGCTTGAGGTCTTCGCGTGCCTTGGCCACGTCGGCTTCGCGCATCGCCACGTTGGCCGCCAGCGAGCCGTTGTTGACGTAGAGCGTGCGCACTTCGCGCACGGCCTGCGCCAGCTGCGCCTCGGCTTGCTCCAGATTCACCTGCGAGTCGGCGCGGTCGAGCTGGATCAGGGGCTGGCCGGCGGTGACCAGCTGGGTGTCGTCGGCCGCGATCGAGATCACGGTGCCGCCCACCAGCGGCGTGACCTGCACCACGTTGCCGGCGACATAGGCGTCGTCCGTGCTTTCGAAGTGCCGTGCGTACAGGCCCCAGTAGATGCCGTAGGCCACGCCTGCCACCACCACCGCGGCGGTCAGGGAAAGCAGCAGGCGCTTGCGCTTGCCATTGTTGTTGACGGAAGCCGCCGGGGAGGCGGGAGTCTGGGCCGCTTGCTTGTTGTCGCTCATGATCGTCTTGTATGAATGCTGTCGGTACTGTGCGGACGCCGTGGTCCGGGCTGCTCCTGTGCGCCGGCTCGGCTAGCCGCGCGCGCCTTCGGGCTTTTGCGCGGCCGCGCCTTCGCCCTGCTCCTGGTAGCCGCCGCCGAGCGCCTTCATCAGGCCCATCTGCAGGTCCAGGCGGCGGGCCTGCAGGTCGGTGGCCAGGCGGCGCTGCTGCAGCACATTGCTTTCGGCGTTGAGCACCGTGAGCTGCGTGCCCAGTCCGGCCTTGTAGCGGATGGTCGAGAGCGAGTAGGCGCGCTCGGCCAGGCTGAGCGCTTCGCGCTGCGCGCTGATCTGCGTATCCACGCTGCGGATGCTGGCCACGGTATCGGCGGTCTCGCGCAGTGCGTCGATCAGGGCCTGGTTGTAGTTGGCTACGGCGAGATCGTATTGCGCGTACTTGCCCTTGAGGTTGGCGCGCAGCCTGCCGCCCTCGAAGATCGGCAGGGTGACGGCCGGGCCGATGCCGAAGGTGCGGCTGATGCTCATCAGCAGGTTGGACGGGTCCAGCGAGGCCACGCCTGCAAAGGCGGTCAGGCTGACTGCCGGCAGGAACTCGGCCTTCGCGACGGCGATATCCTTGCTCGATGCTTCCACGCGCCAGCGCGCGGCCACCAGGTCGGGGCGGCGTCCGAGCAGGTCGATGGTGAGGTTGTCCGGCAGTTGCGGCGTGGCGTGCGCCAGCACGGTGGGTTGCTGGATCGCCAGGCCGCGGTCCGGGCCCTTGCCCAGCAGCGCGGCGATCTGGTTGCGCGCGAGCGCGATGTCTTCGTCCACGCGCAGCAGGTCGGTCTGCGCCGAGGCCACGGTGCCGCGCGCCTGGGTGGTTTCCACCTGGGTGTCGAGGCCCGCGCGCAGGCGGTCGGTGGACAGTTGCGTGAGGTCGCGGCGCTGGGCGATCGCGCGCTCGGCCACGTCGCGCTGCGCGTACWGCGCGGCCAGGCGGGCATAGGTGCGCGCCACGGCCGTGGTCAGGATCAGGCGCGMGGCCTGRCTCTCGGCYTCCRTGGCGCGGTCGTCSGASAGCGCRGCTTCCAGCGCGGCGCGGTTCTTGCCCCAGAAGTCGAAGTCATACGAGAGGCCGGCCTGCAGGCGCGACTGGTTCTGCCACGATCCGGCCAGCCGCGTGCCGGCGAACAGGTCGGTCTCCGAGAAGCGCTGGCGCACCAGGCTGCCTTCGAAGTCCACATGCGGGTAAAGTGCGCTACGGGTGGCATCGGCCATCGCGCGGGACGCTTCCACGCGCGCAAAGGCAGCCTGCAGGCTGGGGCTGTCCTTGACCGCCTCGTCGACGAGCCCGCGCAGTTGCGCATCGTTGAACTGGTCGACCCAGTCGAGCGTGGGCCACTGGCCATGCTCGCCCGGCAAGACCTGGGCGCTGGCGAGGGAGGTGGGATCGGTGACGGTCTGCGTGCTGTGCGAATTGCCAAAGGCGGCGCAGCCGGCCAGGACCGCGGCGGCCAGCGCGCTCAGCGCCAGCGCGCCGGTGCGGCGGCCGGCCGCGCGCGCGCGCGGCGACAGTGCGGAAAAGGAGGAGGGTGCTTGGTTCATCTCGGTGCCCTGCGAGAGAGCGTCAATGTTGCTTTTATCGTGGAAGAACGTGAATCGAGCCGGCGTGAGAGCCTGACCGTGGCTCGCCTGCGCCGCGCCTACCCGCTGTTGTTGCCGATGATCCGGTGCAGCATCGAGCGGAAGGTCTGCAGTTCCGCTTCCGAGAAATCCCGGAAATGCCGGTTCAGCACGCGGCAGTAGATGCCCGGCAGCGCTTCGAGCAGCGCCCGCCCGCTGGGGGTGATCGATACATCCACCACGCGGCGGTCGGCGTCGCTGCGCTGGCGCTCGATCAGGCCGCGCTTTTCCATGCGGCCGAGCAGGCGCGTGACCGAGCCCATGTCGGTGCTGAGTTCGCGGCCCAGGTCCGTGACCGTGTTGCCGCGCCCGGCCGCCAGCATCATCAGGCAGGTGGCCTGCGCATGGGTGATGTCCAGGCCGTTGACCTCCTGCTCGACCTCGTGCGCGAGCACGCTCTTGGCGCGCGCAAGCAGGTAGCCCATGCTTTCGCCCATGCGGTATTCGGCCGGGTCGAAAGGGTGGGTATCGAAGGAGGCGGGGTGATTCTGGAGGTCGGGCCGGTTCTGCTCGGACATGTCTGGCAGGTGCTTGTCGCTGCAATGTTTGCCGTGACAACTATATGTTCACGGTTATCAAATCGCAAGGTTGGCAATTTGCTATTGCGATATTCGCAACAATCGTGGTTTGCGGACGCTTTGTCTCCTGCGCACCACCTGACGGGGAATACCAACGTCGGACTCGGGTTTTGCGCCGCAACATGCTATAATCTCGGGTTATCTTTTGATGCTCAGCCCCACAAGCGAGACGCTGCAATGACCCGCGCCATCCGCAATATCGCCATCATCGCCCACGTCGATCATGGCAAGACCACTCTGGTCGACCAACTCCTGCGCCAGGCAGGGACCTTCCGCGACAACCAGCAAATGGTCGAGCGCGTGATGGATTCGAACGACATCGAAAAGGAACGCGGGATCACCATCCTGGCGAAGAATTGCGCTGTCGAATACGACGGCACCCACATCAATATCGTCGATACCCCCGGCCACGCCGACTTCGGCGGTGAGGTGGAGCGCGTGCTGTCGATGGTCGACGGCGTGCTGCTGCTGGTCGATGCCGTCGAAGGCCCGATGCCGCAGACGCGCTTCGTGACGCGCAAGGCGCTGGCGCTGGGCCTCAAGCCCATCGTGGTGATCAACAAGGTCGACCGCCCCGGCGCGCGTCCGGAATGGGTGATCAACCAGACTTTCGACCTGTTCGACAAGCTCGGCGCCACCGACGAGCAGCTCGACTTCCCGGTGATCTACGCATCCGGCCTGAACGGCTATGCCGGCCTGACCGACGATGTGCGCGAAGGCGACATGAAGCCGCTGTTCGAGACCGTGCTGGCCAAGGTGCCGGTGCGCGACGACAACCCGGACGGTCCGCTGCAGCTGCAGATCATCTCGCTGGACTACTCCAGCTATGTCGGCAAGATCGGCGTCGGCCGCATCTCGCGCGGCCGTGCGCGCGCGCTGCAGGACGTGGTGGTCAAGTTCGGTCCCGAGGGCAACCCGATCAAGGGCCGCATMAAC
Organism: Cupriavidus sp. 05N40; assembly: GCF_056397305.1. Lineage (NCBI taxonomy): Bacteria > Pseudomonadati > Pseudomonadota > Betaproteobacteria > Burkholderiales > Burkholderiaceae > Cupriavidus > Cupriavidus sp. 05N40. Next base: position 6,472 of record NZ_JBFTND010000111.1, on the reverse strand, counting down.
CAGGTGCTGAAGTTCCAGGGTCTCGAGCGCGAGATCGTGCCCGAAGCCGAAGCCGGCGACATCGTGCTGATCAACGGTATCGAAGAACTGGGTATCGGCTGCACGGTGTGCTCGCCGGACGCCCAGGACGCGCTGCCGATGCTGAAGGTGGACGAGCCCACGCTGACCATGAACTTCTGCGTCAACACCTCGCCGCTGGCGGGCCGTGAAGGCAAGTTCGTGACCAGCCGCCAGCTGCGCGAGCGCCTGGACCGCGAGCTGAAGTCGAACGTGGCCCTGCGCGTGCAGGAAACCGGCGACGACACCATCTTCGAAGTGTCGGGCCGCGGCGAGCTGCACCTGACCATCCTGCTGGAAAACATGCGCCGCGAAGGCTACGAGCTGGCCGTGTCCCGTCCGCGCGTGGTGTTCAAGGAAATCGACGGCGTCAAGCACGAGCCGTATGAACTGCTGACCGTGGACGTCGAAGACGGCCACCAGGGCAGCGTGATGGAAGAGCTGGGCCGCCGCAAGGGCGAACTGCTCGACATGGCGTCGGACGGCAAGGGCCGCACCCGCCTGGAATACCGCGTTCCGGCCCGTGGCCTGATCGGCTTCCAGGGCGAGTTCCTGACGCTGACGCGCGGCACCGGCCTGATCAGCCACATCTTCGACGACTACGCGCCGCTGCGCGAAGGCGGCCTGGGTGAGCGCCACAACGGCGTGCTGATCTCGCAGGACGACGGCGACGCCGTGGCCTACGCGTTGTGGAAGCTGCAGGACCGCGGCCGCATGTTCGTCAAGCCGGGCGATGCGCTGTACGAAGGCATGATCATCGGCATCCATAGCCGCGACAACGACCTGGTCGTGAACCCGATCAAGGGCAAGCAGCTCACCAACGTGCGTGCCTCGGGTACCGACGAAGCCGTGCGCCTGGTCACGCCGATCCAGATGTCGCTGGAATACGCGGTGGAATTCATCTCCGACGACGAGCTGGTCGAAATCACGCCGAAGAGCATCCGCCTGCGCAAGCGCCACCTGAAGGAGCACGAACGCAAGCGTGCTTCGCGCGAAAGCGTCTGAGCGCCTTCGCCGCAGCTTTGCCGCAACAAAAAACCGCGCCTCGAGCGCGGTTTTTTGTTGTCCGGCGTCAGCCCGCGCGATAAGGCTCAGGCGTCGGAGCCCCGTTCGCCGGCCAGCGCCCCGGCGCCTCGCGCCGGACCGGTCGCCACAGCCTCGCGCGGGTTGCGCCATTCGGGCGGCATCCACAGGTGGCGCGGGTCGCGGTGGCGCCATGCATCGGCGAACATGTCGCGCCATTCGTGGAAGGTCAGGGTGATCGGATTGTGGCTGGCGATGCGGCGCGTGATGCCGTAGTCGGGCGCGTCCTCCTCCGGCACGAACGACCCGAACAGGCGGTCCCACACGGTCAGCACGCCGGCATAGTTGCGGTCGATGTACTGCGGGTTCCTGGCGTGGTGCACACGGTGGACCGAGGGTGTGTTGAGCAGCCATTCGATGCGATGCCAGCGCCTGCCCAGGCGCGTATGGACGAAGAACTGGAAGGCCAGGTTCAGCCCTACCGCCAGGATCACCCAGTCTGGCGTGAAGCCGATCAGCGCCAGCGGGATCCAGAACAGCCACATGCCGGAGAGCGGGTAGGTCAGGCTCTGGCGGAAGGCGGTCGAGAAATTCATGCCTTCCGATGAGTGGTGCGTGACATGCGAAGCCCACATCCAGCGCACGCGGTGGCTGGCGCGGTGGAACCAGTAGTAGAGGAAATCCTGCAACAGCAGCAGGAGCAGGAAGGACCACCACGTCTGCGGCACCGCCTGCAGCCCGTGCTGGTAGCACCAGCCATAGACGGTACGCACCATCAGCCACAGGAAGAACGCATCCGACGCCTGGTGCATCAGCGCCAGCGCCGCGTTCGAGGCGCTGTCGCGCAGGCTGTAGACGGACGGGTCGCGCCGCACCCAGTACCAGGCTTCCGCCCCGATGGTGAGCAGGAACACCGGCGCAAACGCCAGCAGGATCAGGCCGGGATCGATGGTCGACTGTGTCATCCGTCAAGTGTTGCCGGTTTCGGGCGTTTTTTCCTGGAGGGCATCCTCTATACGCTCGTCCGGTGCCTTCGCGGACGCCGGCGAGCGGGCCGTGCGGGGACAGCATACGCCTCTCTTCGGCACCTGCGGCAGTCGGCACCCGTCCTCCCGATTGCTGACGATTCTGCAGGACTGAATATCTCCGCGCGCGGATTCAGGAACGACCGCGAGCGCCGTTGATAGCAGGGCGGCTGGATTCGGGGCGCACAAGGGGCCGCGCCCAGGGGCGCACCCAGGGCCGCACGCAGCGCCGGACACGAGCGCAAGCCAGCCGCGCCAGAGCCAGATCACAACGGGGAGCCATCATGTTTCGCAACACTTCCATCGGATCCAGATTGTGGATCCTTACCATCGTCGCCAATGCGCTGCTGCTGATTGTCGGCAGCGTGGGCTGGCTGGGCATGTCCCGCAGCAACGACGCCACGCGGCAGATCTACCAGCACCAGCTTGCCGCCGCGGTCAGCCTGGCCGAGGCGCGCTCCAACCAGTTGCTGGTGCGCGTGCTGCTGGACCAGGCCACCTTCGCCACCGACCCCGCCGATGCGCGCGCCCGCGCCGCCCTGGCCGAAGGCTTCGCGCGCCAGTCCGACGTGGCCTGGAAGGCTTACCTGGCGCTGCCGCGCGCCGCCGGCGAGGCCAAGGCCGCCGACGATGTCGCGGCCAAGCGCGAGGCGCTGTTTGGCCAGGGCGTGTCACCGATGGTCGCCGCGCTGCAGCGCGGCGACCGCGAAGCCGTGATGGGCTTCGTGCTCGATACCATTCCCAGGCTCGATATTGCCTTCACTGCCGTCAACACGGAGCTGGGCAAGCTGCAGCTCGCCAGCGCGCAGGCGGTCTACCAGGAATCGCAGGACCGCTACATCATGCTGCGCACCCTGTCGCTCGGCGCGCTGGCGCTGGGATTGTGCTTCAGCACGGTGGTGGCCTGGCGCCTGCGCCGCTCCATCGTCGGGCCGCTGGACGTCGCCGTGGCGCGCTTCGAGCGGATGGCCGCCGGCGATTTCTCCGCGGGCCGTGCGGCGCACGCCGATGCCCACGCGCAGGACGAGCGCAGCGAGACCGGCCGCATGCTTGCGGTGCTGGGCCGCATGCAGGCCAGCCTGGCCACGATGGTGGCCGAGGTGCGCGGTGGCGCGGATGCCATCGCGGCGGCCAGCAGGCAGATCGCCAGCGGCAACGGCGATCTCTCGCAGCGCACCGAGCAGCAGGCGGCTTCGCTGGAGGAGACGGCCTCCAGCATGGAAGAACTCACCGGCACCGTGCGCCAGAACGCCGACAGCGCGCGCGAGGCGAACGCGCTGGCCAGCGATGCCACGGGCCTGGCCGAGCGCGGCAGCGCAGCGGTGGCGCGCGTGGTGGACACCATGCAGGCCATCGACGCCAGCGCCAACAAGATCGTCGACATCATCGACGTGATCGAGAAAATCGCTTTCCAGACCAATATCCTCGCGCTCAACGCCGCGGTGGAAGCCGCGCGCGCGGGCGAGCACGGCCGCGGCTTCGCGGTGGTGGCCGGCGACGTGCGCGATCTCTCGCAGCGCTGCGCGGGGGCCTCGAAGGAGATCCGCGCGCTGATCGGCGATTCGGTGTCGCGCGTGCGTGCCGGCGGCGAACTGGTGGGCCAGGCGGGGCAGGTGATGGAGGAGATGGTGGGGGCGGTGCGGCGCGTGAGCGGCATCATGGGCGGCATCAGCGCAGCCTCCGACGAACAGTCGCGCGGTATCGAGCAGGTCAACCAGGCGGTCGCGCAGATGGATGGCATGACCCAGCAGAACGCCGCGCTGGTCGAGCAGGCGGCGGCGGCCGCGGCGTCGCTCGATGACCAGGCGCAGCGGCTGACCGGCCTGATGGCGGCTTTCCGCGTGGCCTGAACGCGGCGCAAAGCGCCTGGTGCGGCACGCCCGCGCACCCCTGCTGGTGTAAAGTCGAGGGTTGCATTCGTGGAGATAGAGACAATGACAGACCTGGTCACCAGCGAGATCCGGGGCGGCATCGGCTACCTGACGCTGAACCGCCCGCAAGCGCTCAACGCGCTTTCGCTCGAGATGATTCGCGCCATCACCGGGGCGCTCAACGCATGGGCCGTGGCGCCCGAAGTCGCGGCCGTGGTGATCGCCGGCGCGGGCGGCAAGGCCTTCTGCGCGGGCGGCGACATCCGCTTCTTCCACAAGGCAGCGCTGGCCGGCGACACCACGCTCGACCAGTTCTTCGTCGAGGAATACGCGCTCAACCACCTGATCCACCGCTATGCCAAGCCCTATATCGCGCTGATGGACGGCGTGGTGATGGGCGGCGGCATGGGCATCTCGCAGGGCGCGCGCCGCCGCCTGGTGACCGAGCGGACCAAGATGGCGATGCCGGAAACCAATATCGGACTGTTCCCCGACGTGGGCGGCGGCTGGTTCCTGTCGCGCACGCCAGGCCGCATCGGCGAATACCTGGGCCTGACCGGCGCGATGATCCATGCCGCGGACGCATTGCATGCCGGCCTGGCCGACGCCTACCTGCCCGGCAACGCCCTGGCCGAACTGGTCGACACGCTGCGCGCGCGCCAGTTCGCCGACGGCGACGCCGTGCTGGCCTGCATCGATGCCGCCACCGCCGCGCACCGCGACGCATGCCAGCCGGACCGGAGCCAGCTCGCATCGCTGCAAGACGACATCGACCGCCTGTTCGCCGGCGCGTCGGTGAGCGATATCGTGGCAGCGGTGAGCGACGCCGGCACCGACTGGGCCGCGCAGACCGCCGCCATGCTGCGCAGCCGCTCGCCGCTGATGCTCAACGTCACGCTCGAGCAGGTCCGCCGTGCCCGCACCATGACGCTGGAGGACGAACTGCGCATGGAGCTGGACATGATGTACTACGTGTTCCGCCACGGCGACGGCGTGGAAGGCATCCGCGCGCTGGCGGTCGACAAGGACCACGCGCCCAAGTGGCAGCCGCCGCGCCTGGACGAAGTGCAGCGCGATCGCGTGCGCGCCTTCTTCGACAGCCCGTGGGCGCATGGCGAGCATCCGCTCGCGGCGCTGTAGCAGGGCGCCGGGCGGTTCCTTTTCGCGCAATTGGATTAGAGTGACGACTGGACCCGCCGCGGGCATGCCGTGCTGCCTGCGGCCTCCGGGTCCGACCAGCATCACTCCGACACCATCATGCCGTGAACGTGAAAGGAATCGCGATGAGCAATCCCCGTGATGTAGCCGTACTGGTAGGCAGCCTGCGCAAGGAGTCCTTCAATCGCAAGCTGGCCGTCGCGCTGGCCGCGATGGCGCCCGCAGGGCTCAAGCTCGAGATCGTGGAGATCGGCCAGTTGCCGCTCTACAACCAGGATGAAGACACCAGCCCGCCCGCGCCATGGGTGGCATTCCGTGACCGCATCCGCCGCGCCGACGCCGTGCTGTTCGTCACGCCGGAATACAACCGCTCGGTGCCGGCGGCGCTCAAGAATGCGATCGACGTGGGCTCGCGCCCCTATGGGCAGAGCGTCTGGGACGGCAAGCCGGGCGGCGTGATCAGTGCCTCGCCGGGTGCCGTGGGCGGCTTCGGCGCCAACCACCACCTGCGCCAGTCGCTGGTGTTCCTCAACATACCGGTACTGCAGCAGCCCGAGGTCTATCTCAGCGGTGTCGACAAGCTGTTCGACGCGCAGGGCGGCATTGCCAATGAATACACGCGCGGCCTCCTCGGCAAGTTCCTGGACACGTTCGCGGGCTGGATCGAGCGCAACGCGCCGCGCTGAGCGCCGGCGGCGCGCGACATGCAATGCTGCCGCGCAAATGCTGACGCCCGCTGCCGACGGGGCAGCGGGCGGGAGGGCAGGTTATCGCTGCCTTGCGCTCTTCGTTCTACTTGCCGCGCTTGATGTCCCCGGCCGGCCGCACGTGCGCGGCTGCCAGCGGCTGGCCTGGAAAGCCCCCCGGATAGCTGATGACGCGCAGGCTCGCCCCGGCCCTGCGCACCGGCCATGCATGACCGGCGCGGGTTCTCGCGCCGCCTGTGATCGCCGCCATGGCTTCCCTGTCGAGATCCACGTTGTCCGGCAAATCCTTGATGACGATAACGGCCATGACTTCCTCCTGCAGGGTGCGAAGGCCGGCTGGGCCGGCCTTCGCCGGACGGAGCAGCCTTGCGGCCGCGGCACCGTCCTGGTCAGTATAGGCCACGGGTGCTGCCTCCGCGGCCGCGGGCATCGCTCAGACCTTGGCGTGGGTAGCAGCCCATTGCGAAGGATTGACATCGATTGCCAGTCCGAGGCCGGAGCCGATCACGCCGACGTTGTTGAGCGTGTTGACGTTGATGCTCTGCAGCTGGGCGATGTTCTGGTTGACGTTGACATTGACGTTGGCCACCGGGCCCAGTCCCTGCATCCAGGTGTTGGCGCCGCCGCGCAC